>NZ_NCAS01000012.1:0-75795 GCF_002255515.1 Acidiphilium sp. 20-67-58
ATTTACCATATGTATAAGCTGGCCGGGCTCAAGATTTCTATAATCCTTGATCTGTTTGAAATAATACGCGCTTTTTTGATTATAATAGTCGTTATTTGAGAAAAAATATATGTGATTTTCGTAGGCATATTTTGCGGCAAGCACGATGATTGCTGCAGACAAACAGCCAGCCAGAACGCCAAGTATCAGCCACTCAGAACGTTTCAAAAACTCCATGACCAAGCCTGCTTTTCATTGATTTTCCGTTCATGGCTCAGTCGCTTATCGTTTAATTGTAAATATATGATTAATGTCTTTATAAAGTATTTTTGCTTATCCCATAAATAGAAATATATATTCCAAAAAAAGCCCCAGACGAAGCTGGGGCATTAGTTTGGAACAGGGAATTCAACGTCTGGGAGAAACGTCTGATTTGTTGGATACACCACAACCATTCTTGCCGGATATGATCTGGATCAAGACGCTTCGAAATTCGTGCCAGGTTACACTCCGCTCCGCGAGGATCGTACATCGCTCTATGATCGGGGCGCCTCTTGTATTGCCGTCTCCCTTGAAGCCCTGAGCAGCATGCCGAACAGATCCCGCGGTTCGTCGGGGTCCGCCAACATGTCGAGTTCGTCGTAAAGCCCTGTTCCAGCCAGAAGTGAGCGGACAAAACGCAGTGCCGAAAAATCCTCGGTCGCGAAGCCGACCGAGTCGAATACGGTGATCTGTCTCGCATCCCGCCGGCCCTCAGCCGCGCCGCCAATCACCTCCCAGAGTTCAGTGACCGGATGATCGGCCGGAAGCTGCTGGATTTCACCCTCGATACGTGTTTGCGGCGTGTATTCGACGAATATGTCCGAACGCAGCAGTATATCGCGATGGAGTTCGGTCTTGCCCGGACAGTCACCACCCACTGCATTGATATGAACACCTGACCCGACCATGTTGTCAGTCAGAATCGTGGCATATTGCTTGTCTGCGGTGACCGTTGTGATGATGTCCGCCCCGGCCACCGCATCTTCCGCCGAGGTGCAAGGTGTGACGTCAATATCAAGGCCGGACAGATTGCGCATGCATTTGCGCGTCGCCTCGGCATCGATATCGAACAGCCGAAGATGGCGGATCCCGAGCAGGCGTCGGAACGCAACAGCCTGGAATTCCGATTGCGCACCGTTTCCGATAATCGCCATGCAGCTTGCGCCCCGCGGCGCGAGATGCCGCGCGGCAACCGCCGAGGTTGCCGCGGTCCGCAGCGCGGTGAGCAGCGTCATCTCGGACAGCAGAACGGGATAGCCGGTCCCCACATCGGCAAGGACACCAAAGGCTGTGACCGTCTGCCTGCCTTCGCGCGTGTTCTTCGGATGACCGTTGACGTATTTGAACCCATAGGTCCGGCCATCGCTGGTGGGCATCAGCTCAATCACCCCTTCGGGACTATGCGATGCGACACGGGGCGTCTTGTCGAAGCTTGGCCAACGACGAAAATCATCTTCGACATACGTGGCCAACCCGACGATAAACTCTTCGATGCCGGTGCGCAGCACCAGCTTCATCATGTTATCGACATTGACGAACGGAACGATGTTCAGTTTCGGAATCATTGTGCATAGCTCCTTGTCGGGTAATCGAGCACACGCCTGCCGAGAAGGCTGGCCAGCAGATCGACCATCAGCACCGCTGTTCGTCCGCGTTCGTCGAGAAACGGGTTGAGTTCGACGAGATCGACACTGCCGACAAGGCCACTGTCATGCAGCATCTCCATGACGAGATGCGCTTCGCGGAGGGTCGCCCCGCCCGGCACGGTTGTCCCGACGCCAGGCGCAATCCCCGGGTCGAGGAAGTCGACATCGAGGCTCACATGCAGATGGCCACCGGCCGCCGCCACCCGGCCCAGAAACGCACGAAGCAGCGGCGCGATCCCGTGCTCGTCGATCGCGCGCATGTCGTGAACGGTCATGCCGGTCCGTTCGATCACGCGCCGTTCAGCAGGATCGACGCTGCGAATGCCGAGCATGCAGATATTCGCAGCGTCGATGAATGCCGCCTGCGGCGGGAAAAACCCGTCAAACCCCGGCAATCCGGTCGCATAGGCCATCGGTACGCCATGCAGGTTGCCGCTTTTGGTTGTCTCCAGCGTGTGGAGGTCCGGATGGGCATCAAGCCACAACACGAAAAACGGCTTTTGCCATTCCCTCACCCGGCGACACAGCCCCGTGAGCGATCCCGCCGCCAGGCTATGATCGCCACCGAGACAGACCGGAAAAACCTCAGTCGAATCGAATGCGGCATAGGTCGCGTCGGCCAGGGCCGACGTCCACCCCGCGACCTCGGGCAACCCCTTGATCGCGCTGTTGCCATGCAATGCCGGCCGGACCAGCGCAGGGGCGATATTCCCCAAATCTTCCACGGCATGGCCGAGTTCGGCGATCGCCCTGGCAATCCCGGCCGCCCGGAATGCGCTTGGCCCCATGTCGCATCCAGGCCGTCCCGCCCCGTCCTGAACAGGGGCTCCGATCAGCCGACATTGCTTGTGCTGCACCATCACTCCCCCCGGGATGCCGTTGCTTTCCATGAGGGCGAGCGAACCACGGAACCATGGCTGAGTTGAGCAGGATTATTGATAAAAATGATCGTCAATTTTGCCATTTTGCCTGATGCCTTTGATCAGAATATAGATAGCGTGCATGACACAGGCTGGTTCCCTCGACGAAAGACTGATCACCCTGCTGCGCCACGATGGCAGACGAAGCATCTCCGACCTTGCGCTCGCGCTGGGGATTTCGCGCGCCACGGTCCGCGCCCGGATCGAACGGCTTGAGAAAAGCGGCGTGATTATCGGCTACACGGTGGTGCTACGCGCCGATACGGTCGCGGCGCCAGTGCGAGGGATCATGCTGATCGAAGTCGAGGGCCGCGCTGCGGACCAGGTCGTTCGCGCCCTCAGCGGCTTTCCCGAGGTCATCGAGGTTCACACGACGAACGGCAAATGGGACCTGATCGTTGAACTCGCAGCCCCAAGCCTGGCCGATCTCGACGCCATTCTCAGGCGCATCAGGCTGATTCCCGGCATAACCGGCAGCGAAACCAACCTGCTCCTCGCGACACCGCGCAGCGCGCGCGCCCGGCTTTAGAGCACTACATCCGATCCTTTCGGATCGGAAATTCCTCTGGCCTGGGGCGATCAGGCCGCCTTTTCCGGCCCGACGATGTCTGGAACAACCGCTTCTCCACTTTGCGATGAGCGTGCGGCGGCCTCGATCACGGCCATGACCGCGAGCGCATCGCGCGGTGGAACCGGACCGCCGCCACCGCCACGCAATGCGTCACGCAGTTCAGCGTAAAACCTGCGATGATCGCCCGCCGGAACGGGGACTTCGCGCGTCACCCCGGCCTGGTCGAAGTGCAGCATATCGTCCGGGTCTTTGCCCCATCCGTCCGACCCCGGCCGCATGCCAGCGCGCAGTTGGTCTTCCTGGATGTCGGCGAGGCGTTTGACCAGCGTTCCCCTATCCCCATGCACGACGAAACGGTGCCCACCACCGGCGGCCAGCATTCCTGCATGCAAAATCGCACGCCGCTTGCCATAATCGAGAACCACATGCACCCAGTCCTCGACCACAGCACCATTGCGTTGAGCCGCAAAATTGGCCTGCACATTTTGCGGCATCCCGAAAAGGCAAAGCACCTGATCGACAAGATGAGGCCCCAGATCGAGCCACAATCCGGCCCCCGGGCCAGCCTGTTCCCGCCAGCGGGACCGCACGTCCGGACGAAACCGGTCGATATGGGATTCGAAATGAAAGATTTCGCCGATCAGCCCGTCTTCGACAGCCTTGCGAATCCCCAGAAAATCGCTGTCCCAGCGCCGATTTTGGAAAACGGAGACGATCCGGTCCGCGCGTCGTGCGGCGGCGATGACAGATCTCGCATCCGCGAGGTCAAGCGTGAAGGGCTTGTCGACAACGACATGTTTCCCGCGTGCCAGCGCGGCTTCGGCGAGAGGACGATGCGTCTCGTTCGGTGACGCGAGAACAACCAGATCGATGTCGTCACGATTGAACAGGGCGACCGGGTCGGCCTCCACGGGCAGGCCGGGCAGATCGGCACGAACCTTCGCCGGCTCGCGCGAGGCGATCGCCGTCAGCCGGTAGCCATCTGTTGCCGATATCAGCGGCGCATGAAATGCGCGCCCGGCATACCCATAGCCGACCAGGCCAACGCGAATTTTGTCATCTTCAAACATCATGTACCTGGCGGAATATGCTTGGCGGGCGGCTGGATCTCATTTGATCTTCGGCACCGTGACACCGATCATGTCACCGGCCGTGACGATCGACGCCAGTCTTTCCTCGTCCCAGCCCTCGGTTCCGGCAGGTCGCTGCGGCAGAACCATCCAGCGATAATCAGCGGTGGAGTCGACAACGCGAAGCTTCACATTGTCGGGAACGCTGGTTCCCCATTCGGCCAGCAACCCGCGGGGATCGCGCACGGCGCGGGCACGATAGGATGCCGATTTGAACCAGAAAGGCGGATAGCCCAGCACTGCCCGCGGGTAGCAACTGCACAGGGTGCAGACCACAAGGTGATGTACCGACCCGCTATTTTCGACGACGCCGAGCGGCGGTGCCCCCCGCATGACGACCCCCAGCTCTTCCACGGCGCGGGTTCCGTCATCAAGGAGGCGTTGGCGGAACGCCCGATCAACCCAGGCGCGTGCGACGATGCGCCCGCCCTGGGCCGGACTCGCCGCTTCGGTAATCGCGATCCGGTCGGCGATCTCGGCCGACGAGACAATGGATTTCTCCGCCAGGATATCGCGGATGGCGACGAGAAGATGTTCGGCGGGAGCGGAAAGCAGGTCGTCCGGTGCGCTCATGGTCTGGCCAGCCAGGTTTCATAGATTTCGATCAGGATCTCATCGTCTCCTCGCCCCTCAGGCCATATTGCCTGAAGCGGGAAGGCGACATGATAGAGCTCGAGCTCAGGCGCAGGTCGGGCAAAGGCCAGATCTTCGGGATTGGGGAACCGCCCGAGATAGGCACGGATTTCACCCTGCATGCCGCGAACGTAATGCGGTGTGCGGATGTGAACGGCTCCCCCTGTCTCGGGCCAATCATCCCGTACGAGAACATTGTCTCCGGGCGCGAAGGCGGTCATGCCGCCGCCAGGGCGCGGCGCAATTCGGCCTCGGTAATCACTCCACGGCACAGCAGATTATCGGCTATCGAGCGTATCCAGCGCTGATAATAGCCCAGAGCGTGATAATCCTGTTCCGGAATGGCCTCTATCCCGCGGCGCAATTCGTCGACACTCATCAACCCCTTCAGGCTGAGCAACTGCCGCAGCGCATCGACCTCACGATCAAAATCGGTCAGCGTGTGGGGCTCGGTGTCGACCCCGGAGCACATGAAGGCCGAAACGCCACCCAGATCGTGGTGTGACCGGGGCCGATTTTCCGGCAATTTTTCGCTCGTGGATGTTTCGCTGCCATCTGCCATGCAAGCAATCTAGCGTATGCCGGCGACAGCACAACACTCAACCATTTCAGCAACCGGGTTTCCGTGCTGAATGACAAAGAACACAGTATTTTCAGTGAGATGGTGGGCGCACAAGGACTCGAACCTTGGACCCGCTGATTAAGAGTCAGCTGCTCTACCAACTGAGCTATGCGCCCATCACACATGATCGCCCGCGTCGCAGCGCGTCGACAAAGGCCCTCTAGCAAGATCGGCACGGTCTGTGAAGAGGCCGATCCGACACTTGATCAATCTGCAGATATGGCGAATTAGAAACATGACTGGCCATGCAGGCTCCCGCAATGCACAGAACAGGTAGAATTCGATGCCGCACTCAAGGAAAATGAGCTTCCGACGCGCCCCGCTCTGGACCGCAGCAACGATGATCGCCGTGCTGGCTGGCGTGCTCGGTGTCGAAGCTGCCTTTGGCCAGGGGTCGGGCGCCTATGTTCCCGCACCGACCGCGGCGGCACCCGGGGCGTTTCCTGCCCTGCCCAAACCGAATACCAGCGGGATGAGCCAGACGCAGATCGCCGAGGTGCAACGCGGCGAATACCTCACGGCCGCGGCCGACTGCATGCCTTGCCACACAGCCCCCGGCGCGAAGCCGTTCTCGGGCGGCCTGTCTTTCGTGACACCCTTCGGCACGATCTATTCGCCGAATATCACCCCTGCGAAAGCAACGGGGATCGGCAAGTGGACGCAAGGGCAGTTTTACGACGCTCTCCATTACGGCATCTCGCCCGGCAGCTCGCTCGGCGTGTTTCCGAAATATCTCTACCCGGCGATGCCCTATACGTCCTACGCCAAGCTGACGAAGCCGGACGTGACGGCCATCAAGGCGTATCTCGATGCGATACCGGCCGTCGATGTGCCACACGTGCCAAACCGGCTGGGCTTTCCGTTCAATATAAGGGCGATGCTGCTCGGCTGGCGGATCATGTTCTTCAGCACCGCGCCAATCCACGACAAGAAGGACTGGTCGCCCGCAGTGCGCAAGGGCGCCTATCTCGCCGAAGCTCTCGGCCACTGCAGCGAATGCCATTCGCCGCGCAACCTGCTCTTCGCCATCAAGTCCGGCGACACGCTCGCCGGCGCGCAGATTCTTGGCGAACCCTGGTATGCGCCGAACATATCATCCTCGAAAACCTATGGTGTCGGCGGCTGGAGCCGGAGCGATCTGGTCGACTATCTGCATGACGGCGGCAACATGAACCGCGGCTCGGCGTTCGGGCCGATGCAGTCGGTGGTCAATTACAGCCTGAGCCAGATGCCGCGGCAGGATATCGACGACCTCGCCGCCTATCTCCAGACGGCAACACCGCCGCGCGAGAACCCGGTGAAGCCGGTAGCGCTTGCCAAGGGTGAACTCGCGCAGGGCAAGATGCTCTACGATCAGAATTGCGCCGCCTGCCACCAGGCGGATGGCAAGGGTGTGAAGGACGTTTTCCCCAACCTCGCCGGCAACGATGCGGTGACCAACGGGCCGTCCGACAACGTGATCGGCGTCGTCCTCGGCGGGATGATCCCGTGGCATGTCAATGGCCCGGCCATGCCCGCGTTTGGCTCGATGCTGGATGACTCGCAGATCGCGGCCATCGCGAACTACGTCCGCACCGCCTGGGGCAATAAGGGCGTGACCGATGCCAATGCCGCAAAGGTGCTGGCGATCCGCGAATCAGCACCGCCCCATGACATCGCACTGGCGGATGCGGACTATCTCGATCTCCCGCCGATCGCCTCCGCCGCTGCGCGCAAGATGAACTGTCCGCTGCTGACCCCGGATCTCGTGTCTCCCGGCCACGGGGTGATGGACATGATGCAGGGCGCAACGCCGGCCACCCTCGGCAACCGCACCCGTCTGCTGATTGCGGCGATCCGCAAGGCCTATCCAGGCATCAGCGCGCAGCGCATGTCCGCATTCCTGATGGCGGCGTATTGCCCGGTCGTGGCGCAGGAACGCGGTCTGTCGCTCTCGCAGAAGAAAGCCGCGCTGACGCGTTTCCTTGCCGATGCGGCGAAACTCGACACAGCCGCGAAGACGGGGAGCTGAGGCCATTCGGCCTCCGCTTCTGACCGAAACGCTTCGAGGTGCGGCGATCCTGCCGCATCTCGAATCACTCGCCCGCCTGCGGATCGAGGTGTTCCGCGCCTGGCCCTATCTCTATGACGGCGACGAGGCATATGAGCGCGACTATGTCGCGACCTACGCCGCAAGCGAACGCGCCGCGATCGTGATTGCAAGGGAGGGCGAGACCATCATCGGTGCCTCCACCTGCCTGCCTCTCACCGACGAGGACGAGGCCATGCAGGCACCATTCCGCGCCTTCGGGTTCGACCCGGCTGCGGTCTTCTATTTCGGCGAATCGGTGCTGCTGCCAGCCTATCGCGGCCGGGGCATCGGCGTCGGCTTTTTTCGTGAGCGCGAGGCGCATGCACGCTCGGTTTCGGACGCGACATATGCCGCCTTCTGCGCCGTGATCCGCGACGAGACCGATCAGCGCCGCCCGGCAGACGCAACCACGCTCGACGCGTTCTGGCGCAAGCGCGGGTATGCCCCTGTGCCCGATCTCGCATGCCGGATGCGCTGGCGGGAGATCGGCGGTGTCGGAGAGGTGGAAAACCGGCTCCAGGTGTGGATGAAGCCACTGGGCAGCGCCTGACGATGCGGATCGCCCTCTCGCCCTTCCCGATCCGCCGCCCCGAGGGCCTCGATGATTTTTTCTCGACCGTGGATCGACTGATCGAGGATGCGAAATTCGGCGGCGCCGATCTTCTCGTCCTGCCGGAATATGCCTCGATGGCGCTCGCCGGCGCCTTTGTCGCTGCACCGGATATTACGGCCGAGCTCGATGCCGTCGTCAGCCGTGCCGATGCGCTGGTGGCGGGTTTCCGCACCCTCGCCCGCGCGCGCAGCCTGCTGGTCCTGCCCGGGTCGGTCCCCATGCGCGGCGTCGACGGGAAGATCCGCAACAGGGCGCCACTGATCGATGGAGACGGTCGCATCGCCTTTCAGGACAAGCGGGTAATGACGCGCTTCGAGTCCGAGCGCTGGGGGATCGTGCCAGGCGAGTCCACCGCCGTATTCGAGACCGATTTCGGCCGGCTCGGCATCGCCATCTGTTACGATTCCGAGTTCCCCCTGCTGACGCGTGCGCAAGTGCTCGCCGGAGCGGACACGATCCTGATCCCGGCCTGCACCGACACACTGCACGGTTTCAACCGGGTGCGGCTGTCGGCCCGGGCGCGGGCACTGGAAAACCAGTGCTTTACCGCCGTGGCGCCAACCACAGGGATGGCCCCGTGGTCGGCCGCTGTAGATGAAAATCGCGGTTATACCTGTGTTTTCGGACCGGTTGATCGAGGTTTCCCGGAGGACGGGCTGCTGGCCCGCGGCGCGCTGGATTCGCCGGACCTGCTGTTCACAACGCTCGATCCAGCCCGCCTCGCGGCAACGCGCGCCGACCCGGCGGTCAGAAACCGGACCGACTGGCCCGAAGATCCGGCGCCAGCCCCGGTGGTCCGGCTGACATGACCCTGGTTTACATCGTTGCCGGCGAAGCGAGCGGTGACGTGCTGGGCGCCCGCCTGATCGCTGCAATGCGTGCGCGGGCCGGCGGCATCGAGGTCGCTGGCATTGGCGGCGCGCGGATGGCCGAGCAGGGCGTCGCGTCGTTGTTCCCGATGCAGGACCTGGCGCTGATGGGCCTGGCGGAAGTGCTGCCCAAGATCGTCCGGCTGCGCCACCGACTCGAACAGACCGTGGCGGACATTGCCGCGAAACGACCTGATATCGTCGTCACCATCGACAGTCCGGGCTTCACGCTTCGCCTGCTGCGACGCATAGCACCACTCGGCATGCGGCGCGTTCATTACGTCGCTCCCCAGGTCTGGGCCTGGCGGCAGGGGCGGGTCAGGCATTTTCCCGGTCTGTGGGACAGGCTGCTCTGTCTTCTCCCCTTCGAGCCGGATTTTTTCGCGCCGCATGGGTTGAACCCGGTCTTTGTCGGCCATCCGGTCCTCGAATCGGGCGCTGATGCCGGTAACGCAGCGCGGTTTCGTGCCCGTTTCGACCTTGCCGAGACCACGCGGCCGCTGATCCTCATGCCCGGCAGCCGCCGCACCGAAACCTCCCGGCTGATGCCGATCTTCGGCGCAACAGTCGAACGCCTGCGCTCAAGATTTCCCGATCTCATGCCGGTGCTGGCCGCAGCCCCGGCACTGGCCGGCGAACTGCGGGCCGAGGCCGCCACCTGGACGCACCCGCCGCTCATCGTCACCGATGTAGCCGAACGATATGACGCCTTTGCCGCTTCTGCCGCCGCCCTGACCAAATCCGGCACCTCGACGCTGGAGCTCGCCCTTGCCGGCGTGCCCATGGCCGTGACCTATCGAGTCAACCCGATCAGCGCCTTCGTGGCCCGAAGGCTGGTCAAGGTGAAGCACGCGGCGATGATCAACCTGCTGGCCGGCGAGGAACTGGTTCCGGAGCTGTTGCAGCAATCATGCACGCCTGAGAGACTGGCGACCGAGATTGCATCGCTGCTTGGCGATACTTCACTGGCAGATGCGCAGCGTGCGGGATTTGCCGCCGCTCTCGCGACGCTTGCGATTCCAGGCGCGTCCACCCCCAGCAATGCAGCGGCAGAGAGAGTGCTGGAGCTGCTCTGACAGGCGTTCCGGAGGAATGCGTCCTTGTCCGATCCATCCGGATCGGGACTGCCTTACGCCGCCTTACGCATCCATGGAGCGAACACAAGTAAAGGCCCGGACAAGGCCGGGCCTTTCATACAATCAGGTAAACCGCGTATGCGGCACGATGGTGCCGCAACCAGCTACTTGATCTTCGCTTCCTTGAACGTCACGTGCTTGCGAGCAACCGGATCATATTTCCGGAACTCGAGCTTGCCCGTCTGCGCCTTGGCGTTCTTCTTGGTCACATAGAAGAAGCCGGTGTCGGCGGTGGAAACGAGTTTGATCTGAACAGTGTTCGTCTTGGCCATGCGTGTTCTCCGATCGGGTCGATATGATCGACCTTGCCGGCCCGGTCAACCCCCGGCGCGAACATCATCGAGCAGCGGCCGGATCAGCGCGGCACGATAGGCTGCCGGATCGTCGATCAGCGCCCTGGCCGCCCGCTCATAGCCACTCGCCCCGATCGCCGCCGGGCAGGATTCGCGCAGGGCCAGCACCTCGGCAAGAGGCATCGGCGCCCGTGAGGCACGGGTTTCGGCAAGCGGTTTGCGCAGCAGGTCATCACCGCGCTTCAGGGCCGCGATCTGGTTCGCAAGGACATCGGTGCCGAGGCTGGTGCAGACCTGCGGAAACACGCCCAGGCTCTGCAAAGGCCAGCCGCGAGGCGCAATCATCCGGCTCCAGGTCACGAACAATTCTCCTCCGCCCGGCAATTCGGTGACACTCTGCACCAGGCCCTTGCCGAGCGTTGCACTACCGAGCACGACGCCGCGGTCATTGTCCGCGACCGCGGCCGAGAATACCTCGGCGGCGCTGGCGGTGCTGCCATCGACCAGCACCACAACGGGCAAGCCCCGCGCGATATCCGCCCCCTCCGCCTGCCAGACCTTGTTGGCGGCGGGATCTCGGCCAACCGTGCGAATGATGGTCCCCCGCGACAGCAGGGTGTCGAGACTGAGGACCGACTGACGCAGCACGCCACCACGATTGCCGCGCAGATCGATGACGATTCCCTTGGGCGCCGGCTGTGCCTGCGCGAGATGCGCGAGCGTGGCGGCGAATTGCTGCGCGGTGCCGTGATCGAACCCTGCCACGCGGATATAGCCGATCCCGTCATCGATCTGGCCGCTGACACTCTGCGTCGGCACGAGGGCGCGGTTCAGCGTGATGGTCTGCGGCAGGCTGTTTCCCGGCCGGATCGTCAGATTGACACTGCTTCCGATGGGACCGGCGATGTCCATTTGCAACTGACCGACGGGCTGACCGACTGTCTCCTGACCATTAATTGCGAGGAGTTGCATGCCGGGGGCGATGCCGGCCCGGTCAGCCGGGCTTGAAGGCGTGACCCCGGTGATCACGACAAGACCGTTCTGGCGCGCCAGGCTCATGCCGATCCCGCCACGGCCCAGCCTCAGCGCCCGTTCGGAGGCCGCATCGCGGGGGGCGACATAGCGGGAATAAGGATCGAAATGGTTGAACAACTCGTCGAAGAAGCTGCGGATCATGCCGCCGGTGCCAGCCCGCTTGATGACAGGCGACGCCTTGTAGGCCTGCGATGCGACCGCAGCACAGGCCATGCCCCATTTTGCCGCATCCCCGGCAGGTGGCGCGACGGTCGCGTAGATGACGCGGTTCGGACCGAACAGAACGAGCTTGCCGGACTTCTCCTGCACCGCGATGTCCGGATCGAGCGCGGTAATGCCCGAAAGCCCCCATACCGCCATGCGCGGTATGCCGAGCGGTTCGAGCGTTCGCGGCGCCATGAAAGCCAGCGCAGCGCCCCAGACCGCCGCGACACGGGCGGTGTCAAACCCGTGCTGGTCCGCCTGCGCCCCAGGCAGCGGCGTCACGACGCATATCATCGCGACGATGAGCCTGATCAGCGGCGCAAATCTCGATCGACGGACATGACACGCCCCGAAACGGCGGGGGCGTGAGTGCGCCGGCAGTCTGCTCATCGGCGTCCGCGTTTCTGCCTGGACGGCGCGCGACCAGGCTTCCTGCCGCCGCCCTTGCGCGCCGGCAGGCGGCGTCCTGGTCCCTTCCCCTCACCCGGCGCGCTGCCCCCTTCGATCAGGGTGAACAGCAGCCCGCCGGTCACCGGCTTGGCTTCGCGCAGCCGCACAAGCACCGTATCGGCGAGACGGAACACCACGCGGGAGCGGGTGCCTGACAGCGTGCCGTCAGTCTCGTCGAAATGCCAGAAATCGTCGGGCAACAGCGCCATCGGCACGAAACCGGAAGCACCGGTCGCATCGAGGGTGACAAACAGACCAAACCGCGTCACCCCGCTGATCCGCGCGCCAAAATGCTCGCCGATCCGGTCGGCCAGGTAAGCGGCAAGATAGCGATCCGCCGATTGCCGCTCGGCATCGGTGGCGCGGCGCTCGGTCGAGGTGATGGCGGCCGCAATCGTCTCGAAGCCCTCGGCATGCTCGGAGCGCAACCCGTCGGTGCCGAGCTTCAGCCCGGCGATCAGCGCGCGATGGACCAGAAGATCGGCATAACGGCGGATCGGCGATGTGAAATGCGCGTAGCTGTTCAGCGCGAGGCCGAAATGGCCGATATTCTCGGGCGCATATTCCGCCTGGCTCTGGCTGCGCAGCACGGCCTCGTTCACCAGAGGGGCGGCATCGGTGCCGGAGACGAGGCGAAGCACGTGGTCGAGGTCACGTGGGCGAAGCTGGTCGCCAGGTTTGAGCGAAATCTCGAATGTCGCCAGCAGGTTGCGGAGCGAATCCAGCTTTTCCGGCGAAGGTGGGGCGTGTACGCGATACATGCAGGGCTGGCGCAGCCGTTCCAGTTCCTCTGCCGCCGCGACATTGGCGAGGATCATGAACTCCTCGATCAGCCGGTGGCTGTCGAGCCGTGGGCGCGGCGCCACATCCGTCACCCGGCCGGCCTCGTCGAGCGTGATCTTGCGCTCCGGCAGGTCGAGGTCGAGTGTTCCACGTGCCTGTCGCGCGCCCAGCAGCGTGCGATAGGCGGCGTAGAGATGGCCGAGCGTCCCGTCCGGCAGATCGGCTTCCCGGCCGGACTCGAAGGCGCCCTGCACCTCCTCGTAGGTCAGACGGGCGAAACTGCGCATCAGGCCGCGGCCGAATTTGTGGCTCAGCTTGCGGCCTTCGGAATCCACGATCATCTCGACGAACAGGCACCCCCTGTCCTCGCCCGGGCGCAGGCTGCACCAGCCATTGGAAAGCGCCTCGGGCAGCATCGGCACCACGCGGTCGGGAAAATAGACCGAGTTGCCGCGCTTCAGCGCCTCGCGGTCGAGCGCAGAGCCGGGGCGCACGTAATGCGCGACATCGGCGATGGCGACGACGATGCGATGTCCCGGCCCGGCCGGTTCGGCGAAGACGGCATCATCGAAATCGCGCGCATCGGCCCCGTCGATCGTCACCAGCGGCACTTCGCGCAGATCGGTCCGTCGTCCGGGGCGAACGCCGCGGGCGCGCTTGGCCTCGTCGATGGCGGTTTCAGGGAAATCGGCCGGAATCCCCAGCGCCGCAATGGCGATCAGGCTGATCGAGCGGGCGTCGCCCATCCGGCCGAGATGCTCGGCGATACGCGCAGGCTTCGGCCCGTAGCCGAAGGCCGGCAACGGCATGGCGCGAACCACATCGCCACTTTCAGCCCCCGCAGTCTCGCCCGGCGGAACCTTCCACTCAGCGCGGCTCTTGCGGTCGACCGGCTCGATCCAGCCGCCCTCCGCCTCGGCCCGGAACACGCCGATGATGCTGGCCGGCTCCTCATCGAGTCGCCGTATCGTGCGGCCTTCGTAACGATCATCGTCGATTCGCCGCAGTCGCGCGAGTATGCGGGCACCCGGCGCGAGCGCGGCATGGCCGCGTTTCTCCGGCATCATGAAAATGATCGGCGGCTTGCCGGGCCGGTCCCAGCCAACCGGCCGGGCGAGCGGATCGCCGTCGCGATCGGTGCCGGTGATCTCGACGACGCAGCGTTCCGGCAGTGCCTCGGCCGCACGCACCTGTCGCCCGCCAGCACGCACCAGCACGCCATCGCGCTCGAGAGTCCGCAACATCGCGCGCAGCGCCGGTTTCTGGTCAGGGCCGAGGCCGAACGCGCGCGCAATATCCCCCTTGCGCAGGCGCGTTCCCGCTTCGGCGATGAACTCGCGCAGCACGGATTCGGTCGGCAGTTCGGCAGAACGCCGTGGCGGCTTGCGACTCATGCGGCACCGCGGCGGCGCGTCACGACGACCTTCTCGACCGAACCCCAGAATACAATCTGGAATCGGTGCACGGCAACGCCTCACGCATCATTAGTTTTTACAAGTCTAAAACGCATAATCCCAATGTAGCGCGGCGACAACGCCGGTTCAGGCTTTCATCCCCGGACGTGTGGCAAGTTTTCCAACTATGGCCTGTATGCAACAGCGGCCCTGTCGAGCATCGCGTTGAAGAGGGCGCCGAACAGCACGGCGTAGGCGCTCAGGTAGAACCACATCATCAGGCCGATGATCGTGGCGAGCGGCCCATAGGTCTGGCTGTAGGCGGCAAAGCGACCGACATAGACGGCAAACCCGTATGACACGAGAAGCCAGGCCAGGATCGCCACCAGGGCACCCGGGGCTATCGGATGCCCCGCGCCACGCCCGAAGGCCGGCCCGTAGCGGTAGACCAGTCCGAGCGCGATGCCCATGAACCCGATCAGCAGGCCAAACCCGGGCAGCACCGTCAGCATCGCCGGCGCATTCGAAAGGCCCAGAAAGGCGAGCGCAAGCGGCATGCCGACCAGCACGGCGATGGCGATGATCGCCCCGATCATGGCGATCAATGTCATTCCGAGGGTCACCGCCTGGAATTTGAAAAAGCCGCGCGTCTCCTGCCGCTTGTGGATCATGTTCAGCGCGTAGATCAGGGATTTGGTGCCCGATGACGAGGAATAGAGCGTGAACCCGAGGGAAATCATCAGGCCGATGCCCAGCGTCGTCTTGCCGCCCGACACAAGTTGCTGGATCCGCCCGCCGATCAGGTCAAAGGCCGCCGGCGGCATCAGATGCTTCAGATAGAGCAGCTGCGGTTCAACCGATATCGGGTCGAACGCGAGGCCATAGAGCGAAATCAGCGCCGTGATCGCCGGAAACAGCGACAGCGTGGCATAGAAGGCGCAACCGGCGGCGACGAGGGACATTTCGCCACTCATCAGCTCGATGATGGCGGCGCGCAGACCCTGGCTCCAGAGCCCGAGGCGCCGCCGCCAGGACATCAGGCGCCGTCCAGGAACCGCCGGATCACCGCGATGGTAGGCGAATCCATCAGCGCCGGGGCGTGGCCGCAGGCCGGGACGGTATGCGTCGCGGCACCATCCTCTTCCATGCGCGCGAGCGTTGCCTCGGTCAGCAGATCGCTCGTCGCTCCGCGGAGCGCGAGCACAGGAACCCGAACCGCTTGCCAGATACCACCAAGATCAGCGTCCATGGGCACCGAGGCGCGGATCGGTTCGGCGATCGCGGGATCGTAATGGAGAGCGACCCCCCCACCCTCGACCGGCCGCGCCGAATGACGTGCGAGGTCAGCCCATTGCGGATCGGTCAGCGGGCCAAACGGCGCGTGCACAACGCGCAGATGGGCTTCGAGCGCCGAGATGTCGGGAAAAATTGCGGGTGCTTCGCTCATGTAATCGCGGATCCGGCCCAACGCCGCGGCCGGGATATGCGGGCCGATATCGTTGAGCACGAGGCGAGTGATCGGCGTATGCGCCGCCGCCGCGACCATCATGCCGCAAATCCCGCCAAGCGAGGTGCCAACCCAGGCAACCGGCTTGTTCAGCCAGGCGAGCAGATGCGCCAGTGCAATGACATAGGAGGGCGGCTGGTAGAGCGCCCCGTTACGCAGCCATTCCGAACGTCCGCGTCCCGGCAGGTCGGGGCAGATGACATGGTAGCGATCGGCGAGGCTTTCGGCGAGACTGTCGAAATCGCGCCCGTTGCGGGTCAGGCCGTGCACGCAAAGCACGGCCGGCGCGGCCGGGTTGCCGAATTCCACGAAGGCGAGCCGATGGAAATCGTTGCCAAGCAGATAGGGAACAAAACCCTGCCGCGCCACGACCGGCTTCCCTTTAGATGATGCCGTCCCGGCGCAGCGCGGCGCGGGCGGCTTCGTCGAGTCCAAGCATGTCGGTCAGCACCTCATCCGTATGTTCCCCCAAATTGGGTGGGGCGAGACGATAGTCCACCGGCGTTTCCGACAGACGGACCGGATTGGCGACCAGTTTCACCGATACGCCATCGTTTCTGGTCATGTCGATCAGATTGCCACGCGCGATCACGTGCGGATCGGCGAAGACCTGCTCCAGCGTATTGATCGGGCCGCAGCCGATTTTCAGCTCTTCGAGCCGTTCCAGCCACCAGGCCGAAGGGTGCTGCAGCAGCACTGCGGCGAGGGTTTCGGTCACGAAGGCGCGATTGGCGACGCGGGCGGCATTCGTCATGAATCGCTCGTCGGCCAGCAGGTGTTCCAGCCCGAACGCGTTGCAGAAGCGCGCGAAGGTCGGGTCATTGCCGATCGAGAGAACGATATGGCCGTCTTCCGTGGCGAAAACCTGATAGGGCACGATGTTTGGATGCTCGTTGCCAAGCCGCGGCGGATTCTTGCCGGTGGCGAGATAATTCATGCCCTGGTTGGCAAGCCAGGCAACATGCGTGTCCAGCATGCCGATATCGATATGCTGGCCTTGCCCGGTCATTTCCCGATGGCGCAGCGCGGCGAGCACGCCGATCGCGCCGTATAGCCCGGCGAACAGGTCCGCCACCGGCACACCCACCTTCATCGGCTGGCCATCCGGCACGCCGGTAAGCGACATGATGCCGCCCATCGCCTGGATCAGGCTGTCATAGCCGGGCCGGGAGGCGTAGGGTCCGGTCTGGCCGAAGCCGGTGATCGAGCAGTAGATCAGGCCGGGATTGCCACCCTTGAGATCTTCATAGCCAAGGCCGTAGCGCGGCAGCGTTCCAACCTTGAAGTTCTCGACCAGGATATCGCTTTTCGCGATCAGCGCACGCGCGAGCTGCTGTCCCTCTGGCTTGGCGATATCGAGCGTCACCGACCGCTTGTTGCGATTGGCACCGGCGAAATAAGCACTCTGCTCGGTTCCCGGCAGGGCGGGCGGCGCGAAACCGCGTGTGTCGTCGCCGCTGCCGGGCTTCTCGATCTTGATCACCTCGGCGCCGAGATCGGCCAGCATCTGCACGCAGGTGGGACCGGCGAGCACACGGGTCAGATCGAAAACAGTCAAACCCGCGAGCGGCCCCGAAGGTGTTTTGGTGGAGGCGGCTTTGTGTTCAGACATTCAAGGACTCCCGTCAATGCCCCGGCAATAGCGAGACTGCCGTGGCAGGTCAAAACGGGAGGTCCGGGAATATCCGTGGCGGGTCAGTGAGCGATCGGCCCGCCTGTCGGCGGGACGCAACTGCGCAGCGCCAGACGAACAAGCCGATTGGCAACAGTCGTCAGACCCGCCCGCTCCGCATCCTGGGCAAGCGAGATAAGTCGATCGACGAGAATGAGCGGGCTGACGATCGGATCGTGCTGGTCGGCGGTTTTCGCCGAGGCGAACTGGGTCATCGCGAATGTCCTTCTCAGGCTGTCCAACGGAAACAGCCGTTTTTGGCTGCCTCCGAAAATGACCCGCCCCGGATTACAATCCGGTAAACAAATTCGACCAGGAAAGAAAAATTATCTTTCGTTCTCGTCGCTGTCACGCTCGACCTCGATATCGGCATCGATCGCGTCGTCGTCCTCGAGATCGTCGGCATCCGTCAGAATGTCGTCATCGCCCGCATCCTCGACGTCATCCGTATCGACATCGTCCTCCGCGGCCTGCGCCTTGGCGGGCTTCTTGACATCATCGGGGATGGGAACGCTGCGTTTCAGCTTGGGCTGCTCGACCGGCTGCTCGGTGCCGCATTTCGGGCAGACGGCCGGAGCCTTGCCGAGGTCGAAAAACCGCGCGCCGCAGGACACGCAGGTGTGTTTGTCGCCAAGTTCAGGCTTCGCCATGAGAGCCTCGCATTGCAGGGTAAACGGTGGAACTCCGTCAGGGCGGGCGCCATGCCACCCATCGCCCCGCTTGTCAAACCCTGAGAGCTGTCGACAATGATGGCTGGCAAATTCGCTCACTCGTGGTAAGCGCCGCGCCATGGAACACGCTGCCCCGCTGCCCCAGACATCTCGCCGTCCCGCTTCACCGCTTGCTGGAACGATCACCGTTCCGGGCGACAAGTCGATTTCCCACCGCGCGCTGATGTTCGCGGGTCTGGCTGTCGGCGAAACCAGGATTTCCGGCCTGCTGGAAGGCGAGGACGTGCTGCGCACCGCCGCCGCCATGCGCGCGCTGGGTGCGACGATGGAGCGGACCGGCCCGGGCGAGTGGCGCGCCTCCGGCCCGGGCATCGGCGGGCTGCAAAGCCCGGATGACGTGCTCGACATGGGCAATTCCGGCACCGCCGCGCGGCTGCTGTGCGGCATTCTCGCGAGCCACGACATTTTCGCGGTCATGACGGGCGATGCCTCGCTGCGCCGCCGGCCGATGCGCCGGGTGATCGACCCGCTGGCCGCGACCGGTGCGGTCTTCGCCGCGCGCGAGGGCGGACGCCTGCCGCTTTCGGTCCGCGGCGCCGCCGAGGCGATGCCGCTTTCCTATCGCCTGCCGGTCGCCTCCGCCCAGGTGAAGTCGGCGCTGCTGCTCGCCGGGCTGAATGCCCGCGGAATCACCGAGATCGAGGAGCCGGAGCCGACCCGCGACCATTCCGAGAACATGCTCCGCCATTTCGGCGCCGAGGTGGACGTTGCGGCGCACGGCACCGGCAAGCTGATCCGCCTGCGGGGGCAGCCGGAGCTGCGCGGCGCGGATGTCGTCGTGCCCGGTGATCCATCATCGGCCGCCTTCCCGATCGTCGCCGCGCTGATCGTGCCGGGCTCGCGCGTCACGATCCAGGGGGTCGGGCTGAACCCGCTGCGGACGGGCCTGTTTCTCACCCTGCGCGAGATGGGAGCGGCGATCGCGATCGTGAACGCCCGCGAGGCCGGCGGCGAGCCGGTGGGCGATCTCATCGTCACGGCGTCTGACCTGCGCGCCGTCGATGTGCCGGAGGGGCGCGCGCCATCGATGATCGACGAATACCCGATCCTCGCCATCGCCTGCGCGATGGCGCGCGGCACCTCGCGGCTGCGCGGCCTCGCGGAACTGCGGGTGAAGGAAAGCGACCGCCTCGCCGCGACGCTCGCCATGATCACTGCCAACGGCGTGAAGGCGCGGGTGGAGGATGACGACCTCATCATCGAGGGGGGTGGCGCGCGCGGCGGCGCCACGGTGGCGACGCATATGGACCACCGCCTGGCGATGAGCGCGCTGGTCATGGGCCTTGCCACCGCAACGCCGGTGACCATCGACGATGCACGCTTCATCGATACGAGCTTCCCCGACTTCCTGCCGCTGATGCGCGAGATCGGCGCGGCGATCGAGGCGGCGGCATGACGCGACCGATCGTCATCGCGATCGACGGGCCGGCCGCATCAGGCAAGGGCACGCTCGCCCGCCGCCTCGCCGCCGCCTTCAACCTGCCCTATCTCGACACCGGGCTGCTCTACCGCGCGGTGGCGCGGCGCGTGCTCGACCGAGGGGGCGATCCGGCCGATCCCGCGGCCAGCGCGGAACAGGCCCGCTCGCTCAGCCGGCTCGATCTCGAACGCGGCGACCTGCGCACCCCGGAGGTTGACCGTGCGGCCAGCGCAGTTGCCTCGATCAGACCGGTGCGCGCCGCCCTGCTCGACTTCCAGCGCCGTTTCGCCGCTTCCTCCGGCGCGGTACTGGACGGGCGGGACATCGGCACGATCGTGTTTCCTGAGGCCGACGTGAAACTCTTCGTCACCGCATCGCTGGATGTGCGGGCGAAACGCCGGCATCTTGAGCGGCTTGCCCATGGAATCGATCCCGGCTTCGACTCGGTACGCGCCGAGCTTGCCGCGCGCGATGAGGCCGACCGCACCCGCGCCGCCGCCCCGCTGGTGCAGGCAGACGACGCCCTGCTGCTCGATACCAGCGAGATGGATGCCAATCATGCCTTTACCGCGGCGGCCGATCTGGTGAACAAGGTACTTGCGCGGGGTTGACCCCGCCCGGACCAGAGGAGACAGCGTGACCGATCTGTTCGAGCAGGGCGCCGGCCAGGCGAGCTATTCCGCCAAGGACATCGAGGTTCTCGAAGGGCTGGAGCCGGTTCGCCGCCGCCCCGGCATGTATATCGGCGGCACCGACGACACGGCGATGCACCACCTCGCCGCCGAGCTGCTCGACAATGCGATGGACGAGGCCGTCGCCGGCCACGCCTCGATCATCGAGATGACGCTGGCACCCGGAAACCTGCTCACGGTGCGCGACAACGGGCGCGGCATTCCGGTCGATCCGCATCCGAAGTTCCGTGACAAGTCGGCACTCGAGGTGATTCTCACCACGCTGCATTCGGGCGGCAAGTTCGCCGGCAAGGCCTATGCCACGTCGGGCGGCCTGCACGGCGTCGGCTCCTCGGTGGTGAACGCGCTGGCCGAGAGGCTCGAAGTCGAGGTTGCCCGCGAGAAAACGCTGTGGAAACAGGATTATGCCCGCGGCAAGCCGCTGACCAAGCTGGTCAATGCCGGGGCGACGCCGAACCGGCGCGGCACGCTGATCCGCTTCATCCCCGACCCCGAGATTTTCGGCGACAAGACATTCAGCCCGGTGCGGCTCTACCGGATGTGCCGCTCGAAGGCCTATCTGTTCCGCGGCGTGCGGATCCGCTGGTCCTGCGACGAATCGCTGATCGCTGCCGGCGGCGATGTGCCGGCGCAGGCGGAACTGCATTTTCCCGGCGGTCTCGCCGATTCGCTGGCGGAGGAACTGGGCACCGCGCCGAAGCTGGTCGCCCCCGTCTGGGCCGGGCAGGCCGACCTGCCGGACGATGCCGGACGGATCGAGTGGGCGTGTGCCTGGCTTGAGACCGCAGATGCGACGCTCTCGACCTATTGCAACACGATCCCGACGACACTCGGCGGCACGCATGAGGCGGGTTTCCGCGCCGCCCTGCTCAAGGGGCTGCGCGGCTTCGGCGAGCAGCGCGGCAACAAGCGCGCCGCGGTGATTACCGCCGAGGATGCGACCGGCGCGCTCTCCGCCAAGCTCTCGCTGTTCATCCGCGAGCCGCAATTCCAGGGCCAGACCAAGGAAAAGCTGACCTCGCCGGAGGCGCAGAAACTGACCGAGGCGGCGCTGCGCGACCGGTTCGAGCATTTCCTCACCGGCGATCCGGCGAATGCCGACAATCTTCTTGCCTTCGTGATCGAGCGGGCGGAGGAACGCATCCGCCGCCGCGAGCAGAAGGACACGCCCCGCAAATCGGCGACGCGGCGCCTCCGCCTGCCCGGCAAGCTGACAGATTGCTCGCGCGAAAGCCGCGAGGACACCGAACTGTTCCTCGTCGAGGGCGATTCGGCAGGCGGCTCAGCCAAGCAGGCGCGCAACCGCGAGACCCAGGCCGTGCTGCCGCTGCGCGGCAAGATCCTCAACGTCGCCTCCGCTTCCACCGAGAAGCTGCGGCAGAACCAGGAACTGAAGGACCTGATCGAGGCGCTGGGCTGCGGCGTCGGCGAACGGTTCCAGATCGACGCGCTGCGCTACGGCCGGATCATCATCATGACCGACGCCGATGTCGACGGCGCCCATATCGCCTCGCTGCTCATGACCTTCTTCTACCGCGAGCTGCCGGAGCTGATCCGCGGTGGCCATATCTATCTCGCCCAGCCGCCGCTTTACCGCCTCACCCAGGGCGGCAAGTCGGTCTATGCGATGGACGATGGCGAGCGCGACCGGCTGGTGAAGACGGCGTTCAAGGCGAACGCCAAGGTCGAGATCAGCCGGTTCAAGGGACTTGGCGAGATGCCACCGGCGATTCTCAAGGAAACCACGATGGACCCGAAGCGCCGCGTGCTGCTGCGCGTTCTCGCCCCGCCCGAGGCGCGGGCTGAAACGGCGGAAATCGTCGAGAGCCTGATGGGGCGCAAGCCCGAGCTGCGCTTCCGCTTCATCCAGGACCATGCATCGAGCGTGCAGGAAGTCGACGTCTAAGTTAGAGCATCGTCCGATCAGATGGGATCATCTGAGCGGATAAAGATGCTCTAATTATCAACAAGATAGAGCACGACATCCGATCAGGATAGATCGGAACATGCTCTAATCCGCCACGCTCTTGACGAGCATGGCTGTTGTCATCAGGCGAAGGGCTCTGACTCGCCGTCCGGCACGGGCACCCGAAAAGCCTTGATGGTCATGGAAATCAGCCCGTAATAGCCGAGTATCCCGACCAGATCGACGAGTGCCCGGTCGCCCAGCTGGCGGCGGGCAAAGACGTAAGTCTCATCGGACACTTCATGCGCGGTGAGGAGTTCGCTGGCAAAATCATGCACCGCTCTTGCGTCCGGCTCGGCGAAAACGGGCGTTTCGCCCGCCTTGATCGCGGCGATGACGGTCTCCGGCACACCGGCTTTCGCGGCGATCGGCGCGTGGATGTACCATTCGAAACCGGCACGCCAATAGGCGCCCATCACCAGGATCGCGAGTTCCGAAAGGCGCGGGGGCAGCGACGAGCCAAAGCGGCAGAAGGCGCCGAGGGCCTGCGCGTTGTTGGCGAGTTCGGCGCTGTGCAGCCAGACTGCGAGCGGCCCCTCGACACGGCCGCGCGGGCCGGACGCGATGGCATCGTGAGCGGCGCGTTGGGCTTCGCTCATCCGGGAGAGGTCGGGAAGACCAAGGCGGGGTGTGTGGGTCATGTCGATCAATGCCTGAAATGGCGCATGCCGGTGAAAACCATGGCAATCCCGGCGGCATCTGCCGCCGCGATCACCTCATTGTCGCGGATCGAGCCGCCGGGCTGGATGACCGCCGTCGCGCCGGCCTCGATCGCGGCCACAAGACCGTCGGCGAAGGGGAAGAACGCGTCGGATGCGACGACCGAGCCCGGGATCTTCTCCCCACCCTTCTGGGCGGCGATGCGCGAGGAGTCGACGCGGCTCATCTGCCCCGCGCCGATGCCGGTGGTCGCCCCCGCTTTCGCGTAGATGATTGCATTCGACTTCACATGCTTGGCCACACGGAAGGCGAAGAGCAGATCGGCGAACTCGGCGTTGGTCGGGGCGCGCTGGGTAACGACTTTCAGGTCGTCGCGGCCAATCCGCCCTGCATCGCGGGTCTGGACGAGGAAGCCGCCGGCGACGCTGCGCCAGGCAAGACCCGGCTCCGCCGCATCGGGCAGGCCGCCGGTAAGCAACAGGCGGAGATTCTTCTTGCGGGCCAGCAGTTCCACCGCGTCGGGTGCGGCGTCGGGCGCGATGATCACCTCGGAGAAGATGCTGGCCATCTTCTCGGCGGCAGCCGCGTCGAGCGGGCGGTTGACGGCGATGATGCCGCCGAAGGCAGAGACCGGATCGCATTCCAGCGCGCGGTCCCAGGCCTCGGCGAGATCGGCACCGAGGGCGACGCCGCACGGATTGGCGTGCTTGACGATCACCACCGCCGGCCGGTCGAACTCGGCGACGCATTCGAAGGCGGCGTCGGTATCATTGATGTTGTTGTAGGAGAGTTCCTTGCCCTGCAACTGCCGCGCGGTAGCAACACCGGGACGGTTGCCGGTGCGGTAGAACGCGGCGGATTGGTGCGGGTTCTCGCCGTAGCGCAGCATCTGCTGCCGCGCGCCGGCCAGGGCAAGACTGGCCGGGAACATCTCTCCAGTCTGCTGCGCGAACCATGCGGAAATCGCGGCGTCGTAGGCGGCGGTTCGGGCATAGGCAGCGGCGGCGAGGCGGCGGCGCTGCTCCAGCGTCGTCCCGCCCTCGGCCAGCGCCGCGACAAGATCGTCATACTGCGCCGGGCTGGTGAGAACCGCCACCGAATCATGGTTCTTCGCGGCAGCGCGGATCAGCGCGGGGCCGCCGATATCGATGTTCTCGACGCAGGTTTCAAAATCCGCCCCCTTCGCGACCGTTTCCTCGAACGGGTAGAGATTCACCGCGAGCAGGTCGATCGGCGGGATGTCGTGCTGCTGCATCTGTGCGAGATGCTCGGGCAGGTCACGCCGGCCGAGCAGCCCGCCATGGATCTTCGGCACCAGCGTCTTCACCCGACCATCGAGCATTTCGGGAACGCCCGTGTAATCCGCGACCTCGACAACGGCGATCCCGGCCTCGCGCAGCGCGCGGGCGGAGCCGCCGGTCGAGAGGATTTCAACGCCTTGGGCCGCCAGCGCGCCGCCGAGTTCGACCAGCCCCGTCTTGTCGGACACCGAGATGAGGGCCCTTCGGATGTTCACTCTGTCGCTCATCGCAAACCTCGTCTGTCAGTGGCCGGAAAGGGGAACGGCGGAGACGGCGTTGGCCGGCGAGCCGTGGATGATTTTCGTGCTGATTAGCACGTAGGCGATCGCCTTGTGATCGGGATCGACCAGGCGGAAGAGATCGAAATGCTTGACCAGGAAGGACGCCGAAATCGCGGCGATCTGCTGCTTCGCCGGCAGGCCGGCCGGCAGTGTGACCGGCCCGGTGGCAACACAGGACAGGCCGAATTGCGATGGATCGGTCGCGACACCGAGGCTGCCCTTGACCCCGCCGGTCTTCGCGAAACTCGCATAGCAGGCGATGCCGGGGATTTTCGGGTCGTCGAACCGCTCGATCACCACCTTGTCGTTCGCGCCGAGCAGGCGGAAATTGGTCGAGACCGCGCCGATCCGGGTTTCCGCCTGCGCCGTTGCCGCCGCGAACGTCCAGACCCCGGCCATGATGCCGAGAAATGCGAGCCGCCTGATCATGCCATCCCCTGTCAAACGTCGTGTCGGATGGCGCGTTCATAGACCGCGAGCGTCGCCGCGCAAACCACCTCGTCGGCGAACAGGGTTTCCGCCCGCGCACGCCCGGCCGCGCCCATGCGGGCGCGCAGCACGGGATCGGCGACGAGGCGCTCCAGCGCGTCGGCCAAGGCCGCCGGATCGCGTGGCGGAACCAGCAGGCCGCTTTCGCCATCGGCCACCGCCTCCCGGCAGCCGACGACGTCCGTTGCCACGCAAGGCAGGCCTGACGCCATGGCTTCCAGCAGGAATTTGGGCAGCCCCTCGCGATAGGAGGGCAGGCACGCAACATGACAGGAGGCCAGAAGGCTGGCCATGTCGGTGATCGGCCCCAGCCAGGTTGCCTCAGTGGCGCGTTGCAGTTCGGACGCGTCAAGACTTGCCGGATTCTGCGGATCAGGGCCGCCGGCCAGAAGGCATTCTGCAGCAACACCACGCAGACGCAGAAGTCGAGCGGCCTCGATGAATTCCCTGATCCCCTTGTCTGCCAGCATGCGCGCGCCGAGCACGATGCGCACCTTGCCGGCGGGTGGAGCATGGGGCCGATATGAGGCGAGGTCGACGCCCGCCCCCCTGATCAGATAGGCCCTCTCGGACGGGAGCGCGCCAGAGGCCGTCATGGCCGTCAGATCATCATGATTTTCGAACACGGCCAGCGCGCCGCGAGCCCCCATCGCCAGCCGCAACCCGAGACTGACCGCAGGACGCAGCAGGCGCGCCTTCAGGCGTGCCGACGTGAAGACAAAACCCTGGCCAACGGGCGCGTTGATGACCGCTGGAACGCGTGCGAGAGCGGCGGCAAGACTGCCCAGCAGGATGGGTTTCAGCGCAACATGGTGGACGACATCGGGTGAGAGTGCCCGGTAATGGCGGGCGATCGATCGGAGCAGACGGAATTCCGCCAGCGGGTTGAGGCGGGCACGGCGAAAGTCGACATGAATGACCTCGAACCCCTCCGCGCGCAACAATGCGGCGGCATCGCCCGTACGGGTCAGGACCGTGACCTTCCACCCCGCCAGCCGCGCAGCCTCGGCGCGAGCGCGGAAATGCGAGCGGAAAAACCAGTCTTCCCCGATCAGGAAGACGATGTGGCGATCCAACGGCGGACTCAGCGCCCGCTCTGCCAGTGCCAGGCATCACGGCACATGTCCTGCACGCCGCGGGTGGAGCGCCAGCCAAGCAGGCTGGCGGCGAGGCCGGGATCGGCATAGCAGGCGGCAACATCGCCGGGCCGTCGGGGGCCGACTTGATAAGGAACGTCAATCCCCGTCGCCGCCTTGAAGGCGTGGATGAGGTCGAGAACGGAATAACCGGTTCCGGTGCCGAGATTGACGGCGAAACCGCCATCATGCGCGAGGATGCGCTCCACGGCAGCGGCATGCGCCTCGGCGAGGTCCATCACATGGATGAAATCGCGCACACCGGTACCGTCATGCGTCGGGTAATCGTCGCCAAACACGGTCAGGTGCGAACGCTGTCCCGCCGCAACCTGGCAGAGATAGGGCATCAGATTGGCAGGAACCCCACGCGGATCCTCGCCGATCAGACCGGAAGGATGGGCACCGACCGGGTTGAAATAGCGCAGGATGGCGGACGCAGCGAGCGTACCCGTGCGCGACAGGTCCTCGATCATCCCCTCCATGACCATTTTTGTCCGGCCATAGACGTTGGTGACACGGAGGGAGGCGGTTTCGGGTATCGGGCAGATATCCGGCTCCCCGTAGACGGTGGCGGATGAAGAAAACACCAGCCGGCGCACGCCCGCATCGCGCATCGCCGTCAGCAGGCGGATCGTGCCCAGAATGTTGACGTCGAAATAGAGCAGCGGATTGCTTTCGCTCTCGCCGACCGCCTTCTTCGCCGCGAAATGAACCACGGCATCAACCGGAAAAGCGGCAAATGCCGCACGCATCGCCTCGGGATCGCGAATATCGGCTTCGATAACCGGAACGGTGACGCCGGTGATCCGGTACAGCCGGTCTGGCACGTCCCTCGCGGCGTTGGAAAAATCGTCGAGCAACACGACGTCGTAGCCGCGCTCGAGAAGCGCCACGGCGGTATGCGAGCCGATAAAGCCGGCGCCGCCGGTGAGCATGATTCGTGACATCCGGTCAACCCATCCTGGTCAATGCCCATTTCACCTGCTGCGGACCATCGGGCGTTCCGGTCAGCACGATCTGTTCCGCGCGACGCGGCTCTGGTCCACCGAAATAGATGCTCTCCTCGATGCTCATCGTCGCGCCACCCGCGCGCAACCGCCAGCCCTGGCCCGAAGCCAGGCGGAGCAACGCCCCTTCCCCATCCTGCTGGATGCTCGCGGTCACGTTCGGATGCAGATGAAACCGGAGTGTGAACGGCTGCGGCTGGTCGGCCTCGATACTGTCCTCGCCACGCAGATCATCGCCGCTCTCGGCAAGATAAAGGCGGCGGCGATGCACGACGCCCAGCACCTTCTGCCAGCCGTCGTGGCTGGCTTCGATCCAGTGTGCCCCGTTCGCTTCCTGGCGTTGCACCTCGACATGGGCGGGACGTCGCCCAAGCCCCTGATCGATCAGCTCCGACGAGGACACATCGGCGACGACAACGGTGGAATGGGCGGCTGTGTTGCGCAAGGCGTCGCGCCAGCCGCTCGATGCGGCCGGTGCGGCGCCGCAATTCACGATCAAACGATCACGCCCGACGGAGAATTCGAATGACAGTGTACCGGCATGCGCAAAACGGTCGGTGCCTGGGCCGGGAGGCTGGCCGGCATCGACGATCACCAGCGACCGGCCAGCAGCGAGCCGGTGAAACCCTGCCCCCGCGAGGGCCAAGGCGCTTCGGCCGGTGCGACCTGCCTGGCTCAGCACAAGGTCGATCAGATTCGGCCAGTCCTCGCTCGTGCCGTTGAACAGCGCGAGGCCGCCGTCGCCATGGCGCAAGGCCCGCAACCCGATGGCAAGCCGCTCGATGGCGCCGGGCAACTGCGGCGGCACCTCCGCCCGGGCGAGCTGCAGCAAGGCGCGGATTTCGGCAAGATCCTGCAAAACCGAGAAGTGAACGGAAGGGCTCCGCTCGACATGCGACCCATCGGGAAGGATCTGGCGTTCGAGTTCGGGGACGAGGAAGCGAAGAGCCCGCTGCATGAAGCCACCATGCTCCGGCAGCGCCACCGCCGCAGCGATCAGCCCCTTGATGGCGGTGAAGGCTCTCGCATCCCGCGCTTCCGCCGGCAGGTTTGCCGACAGCATTCTGGCCTCCGCTACGAGACGGGACATCAGCATCTGGCGAAAATCGTCGTCAGCCGAGGCGGCAAAAAAGTCGTAATGGCCCAGCCAGGCGGCGATCCGCGCGCCGGCAACCTCCGGCGCCTCAGCCAGCGGCGGCAAGGTTTCGCAGCGGATCCAGTCGGCGATCAACGCCCGCGCACGGGTGCGCGCCGCGTCGGTTCCCAATGCCCGCAGATCGCGCAGCCAGGAAAATCCCTGGATATGGGCGATAAACACCGGGGAGCCGTCATTCTCGTGGAAAAGTCCGGGGCGGAGGGGGCGCACGACATTCTGGTATTCGATCTCGCCCTTGATGATCCGCGCACCGCGCGCCGGTTCGCCAGGCCAGGGATCGCGCAGCGCGACCGAGGGCGCATCAGGCACATGGCCTCCGCGCAAAGTCGCGAGCCGGGCAACCCACTGTCTCGCGCCGCGCATCATTCCCTCCGCTTCAATCACTTGCCCCCAAGGCTGCGATTGCGGCCGCATAGTCCGGCTTGCCGAAGATCGCACTGCCGGCGATCAGCACGTCCGCGCCTGCGTTCAGGGCGCGAGGGGCGGAGGCGGGATCTATGCCGCCATCGGTCTCGATGCGGATGTCGCGTCCGGACTCCGTGATCATGCGACGGAGTTCGGCAATCTTGGACAATTGGCTGTCGAGGAAGGACTGGCCGCCAAAACCTGGATTGACGGTCATGACATTGACGATGTCCACGAGATCCAGCACATGCCGCACCGACTCGGCCGGCGTTGCCGGGTTGATGGCAACCCCAGCCTTGAGACCGAGATCGCGGATCGTTTGCAAGGAACGGTGCAGATGCGGCCCGGCCTCGACATGAACGCTCACATGATCGGCGCCGGCTTTCGCAAAATCGGCGAGATAGGGATCTGCCGGCGCGATCATCAGGTGAACATCGAACGCCAGCCGGGTATGCGGGCGCAACGCCTTCAGCACCAGCGCGCCAAAACTGATATTCGGCACGAAATGGCCGTCCATCACGTCCAGATGCAGCCAGTGAGCGCCGGCACGCTCGACGGCGGCGACTTCCTCGCGGAGCCGTCCGAAATCAGCGGCGAGCAGACTCGGGGCGATAATCGGCGAAGGACGGGACGTTGCACTCATGGATTGCAATGTAGCCAGGAGACTCGCTTAACCACAAGCACACGCGTCACCGCCGCGCGCAAGTTTATTCTGTCGGGAAGGAATCGGACGGTGCAAGCGACTTGATCAGGTCAAACATGCGCTTGCGCACCGTGGGTTCGGTGATCCGGTAGTAGGCGCGAACCAGTTCCAGTGTCTCGCGCTTGGTCATCTGGTCATCGAGCCCGACGCCGAACGGTTCCTGAGCCTCGGACAAGCCGTTGTTGCGGCCGCGCGGGCCGGACATCGGCATCTCGTTCATCCCCTCCGGCATATCGTCGAAGAAGAAGCTGATCGGCACATCGAGAACGCGGGAGATGTCGAACAGGCGGGACGCGCCGACCCGGTTCACCCCACGCTCGTATTTCTGGACCTGCTGGAACGTCAGCCCCAGCGCATCCCCCAGCTTTTCCTGTGACATGCCGAGCAGCGTCCGCCGAAGCCGAATCCGGGACCCGACATGCACATCGATCGGGCTGGGCCGGCCATCCCGGTCACTGCGATCGTTGGTGTCACCACCGTTTGAACTCATTTCCTATTCCTCAGCGGCACCAACCGGCCCCGCAAACGGTCGCGATCTGCGCCGCCGGGGATATGAAGATGACGCCTGTCTGTTTTGCATCGGCAGCTCCGATAGCGCACCGCAAGAAAAACATCATGCCTTCACAAGCTTCAAAACCGGTTAAGATACAAAAATTAAGAAAATATCTAGATGGCTGAACCTCGCTACCAGAGGTCGGCACCACTATCCGTCAACCACTATCTACAATAGTGGTCACGCCTCAAATACACAAGCTTGAATTATTTTTAAGACAGTGAGACCAGACGTATCTCATGTCACGGTGATCGATACGATCAGGCAAACCAGACCTAAAACCAACGCGTAAAAGCCAAGGGTTCCCGCCAGAGTGACGCCGAAACGGCTGAACGGTGTCGGCGTGAGCGCAACCGGGAGTTTATGAACCAGAACGCCTGCCCGATCGAGCCCCAACGTCGCCTCGACTCGGCCATGCGGTCCGATCACCGCGGAAATTCCGGAATTGGTGTCGACCACGAGCGGCAATCCCTCTTCCACCGCGCGCAACCGCGTGGTGGCGAAATCCTGATACGGGCCGGTCGTGTCGCCGAACCAGGCATTGTCGCTGATATTCAGCAGCCAGGCGGGACGGTCGCGGGGATCGACGACCATGCCCGAGAATATCGACTCGTAGCAGATCATTGGCCCTACCGGCGGAAGGCCTGGAACATGCAGCGTGCGCGGACCGGGACCAGGCGTGAACCCGCCACCGGGCGTCACCTTCAGCGGCAACCAGCCCGGCGTGTATTCACCGAACGGAACAAGCTTCCACTTGTCGTACCATGCGACGGAAGGGCCATTCCCTTTCACCGCGACCAGCGAGTTGCGCATGCTCCCGTCGGCAGCAAGACGGAACGAGCCGGCGAGTATTGGCGTATCGCCAGCGATTGCGGCAATCGCCGAACGGGCGGCGGCATCGGTCTGAAGCAAGGCGGGACTCGCCGTTTCCGGCCAGATGACGATGTCGTTGCCCTTGCCGGCCTTGGCGAGGGCCTCGCCCGTCAGGGCCAGATCGCGCTGCCAGCGCGCCTGGAGTGCTGATTGCGTGAAACTGCCCGGCACCGCGAAATCTGGCTGAAGCATCGCGACCGTATATGGGCTGGACGGTGCGGGGCCTGCAGCGGTGCGCGCGAATCCGTAGCCCGCCCAGAGCGCGAGCAGAACGGCGCTGCCGATCCAGCCCCGCCGGCCGACATAGGGAAGCCCCGCGGCAATGGCTGTCAGCAGGGTGAGCAGAAAAATGCCGCCAATCGCCGCCGGCTGGATCATCGCGAGGCCGAGATGGCCGGGAAACGCCCAATCGGCACCCCAGTAATTCCAGGGAAAACCGGTGACGAGAAACTCCTGGGCCAGGTTCGACAGTACCAGCGCGCCCGCGAACAGCAGCACGGCGGACAATCGCCCCGCCCGGTTGACGGGTCGTATGGCAAAGACGGCGAGTGCTGGCAGGATCATGTACAGCGCCGTCGCGACGGCGATTGCCGGGGCGGCAATCGGAATCGCCCACCAGAAATCCGATGCCATGATCAGCATCGGTTCGGTGACCCAGAACAGTCCCAGCAGGTTGAAGCCAAATCCGAAACACCAGCCGAGCCACGCGGCGCGGCGCCATCCGCCCGACCGTGAGAGGCGCGCCAGCAGCGCCGGCACCACAAACCATAGCACCGGCAGGAGGTAGAAAGGGGGCAGCGCGACGGCCGCAAGCAAACCCAGCGCGAAACACTGCCAGGCATCGCCGCGCAGCCGTGCCGGCATGCGGGCGGCAAGTCGGTCGATGGAGGTCATGTCCGATGGTTCCTAGACGAGATCGGTACAGCCGAGGGTTGCCATGACCACGGCGAGATCGGGTGCCGTCGGGTGATCGGGGGACGCAACCGTTTCATCCTGGGGACGAACAATCTGCAACGTCTTCAGCCCCGCGGCAGAGGCGGCGGCGAGTTCGGCCGCGATATCGGACAGAAACAGGGCCTGCGCCGGCGCGAGGGACAGCGCCCGGGCGATCGCCGCATAGCTGGCGACTTCACGCTTGCCGCCCATGCGGGTATCAAAAAACCGCTCGAACAGCCCCGTCAGATCGCCGTCCGCGGTATGGCTGAGCAAGAGACGCTGGGCCTCCTCCGACCCGGAGGAGTAGACGGCAAGCCGCCCACCGCCCGCGTGCCATGCGCGCAATGCCGGCGCCACGTCCGGGTAGAGTTGGCCCGTCAAGTCGCCGGCAGCGAAACCTTCAGCCCAGATCCGTCCCTGGATCAGCTTGAGCGGCCCGATCTTGGCATCGCGCTCCATCAAGGCGAGCAGCGTTGCTACCGGCGGCGCTCCAGGGGCGATCGCGTCGAGTTCAGCGAGAGCCGTGGCGATATCCGGCTCCGCCGCATGAGCAGCGACGAAACTGGCTAGTCGGTCGCGCGCATAGGGAAACAGCACGTTGTGGACGAAGCTGATAGGCGCGATCGTGCCCTCGATGTCGAGAAGCAGGAGTTCGGGTCTGATGGTCACGAACGATCGACCGGCTCAGGCTGCGACCGGGAAGCGCGCGCTGATCTCGTCGCCGGTAAAATGCGCCACCCAGCCGGACGTGTCGGTGAAGATGCGCAATGCAATGAAATCCGGTGCAGACCCGGCATCGAACCAATGCCGGGTATTCGCCGGCACCGATATCAGGTCGCCCTCCGCGCAATGAGCATCGTAGACTCGGCCATCGACATGCATGACGAAATGGCCTGAGCCACGCACGAAAAACCGGACCTCATCCTCGGTATGGATGTGCTCGCTGAGGAACTTGTCGCGCAGAACCGCGGCCTGTGGATGGTCCGGCGTCATCTTGATGACATCTGCGGACCCCGCTCCGGTCTCCCCCATAAGGCGATCCAGATAGGGGCGGTAGGCTTGCAGGATTTCCTCCGGCGAAGCCTCCGGCGCCAGCACGACAGGACTTGCCCAGCGTTCGAACCGCACCCCGATCGCCTTGAGTTCGGACGCGATCTCCACCGCATCCGAAGTGGCGACCAGAGGCGTGTCTCCGGCGGTTTCGTTGAAGATCTTCAGTGTGCTCATCTGATCCGTCTCCGTTCACATTCACAGGACAGCAGGAATTCAAGCGCTTCCAGACGCCAGAAGCTGCGCTCGACGTCTTCGCCCCAGGCATAAACGCCATGACCGCGAAGGACATATCCGATCGGCGCAGCCTGAAGCGCAGGGGCAATCGTTGCGGCCAGCCGCCGCATGTCCTGGTCATTCTCGAATACCGGGAGCGAAGCCTTCGTCTGGTGCGTTGCGATTCCCGGAAACGCCTTGAGGATCTCGTAACCCTCGAACTGGATTGCAGGGGCCGAATCGGTCAGGGACAGCGCCGTCGCTGCCACCGAATGGCCGTGCAGCACTGCGCCGACGCCAGGAAATTGCTCGTAAATCTGGCAATGGAGCAAGGTTTCCGCACTGGGGCGGTCTCCGGCGCGGAGGGGGGCTCCGTCCATCCCGACCTCGATAATATCGTCGCTCGCGAGCCGTCCCTTGTGAACGCCACTGCGGGTAATGGCGATCCGCCCGGCGCCGAGACGCGCGGAGAGATTGCCCGACGAGGCGGGAACCCATCCTTTCCGGTCCATGCGGGCACCGATGGCGACGAGTTCGCCGGCGCGCGACGCCAGCTCAGCCCCGGTATCCGCTTGAATGGCGGCTGGCATTGCGCTCATTCAGCTCGATCCGGCTCAGTGACGGGCGTTGTTTGCGGTATCGGCGACGCGGGCGTCGTCGGGGCTCGCCCCCGGGGCCGGAATTTGTTCCGGCGCGGCAGTGCCGGCCTTTTCAGCCGTTGCCGGCTTCGCCGCATCGGCATCGTTCATGTTCTGCTTGAACGACTTGATGCCCTTGCCAAGCTCGCCCATCAGATTGCCGACGCGCGACCCGCCGAACAGCAATGCGATCACGGCGATGACGATGAGCCAGTGAACAGGCGAATCGAATCCCATCGGTTCGGCCTCAGACCTTGCTCTGCTCGGCCTTTTTCTCGGCGCTGGCTTCCGGCCCCTTGGCATGCTGCTCGAGCATGGAGGCATCCTTTGACGGCTGGTCGTCGGCGATATTGTTCTTGAACGCCTTCATGCCCTTGCCGAGTTCACCCATGAGGTTGCCCACCCGGCCGGTTCCGAACAGGAGCAACACCACCGCGAGAACGATGAGCCAATGCCAGATGCTCAAACCACCCATAATCTGTATCCTTCCTCACTATAGCGATCCCCGCCTCTGGGGGGCTGGCCCGATCTGGCCGGCCCGACGAATGGCGGATGACAGATCGGTGGAGATGACTCGCCCGGAGCTATCGGTATCCGTCCATAATATGAATACTCCAAACGCACAGCCTCGCCAATGGCCGGCTGGTCACCGATTCGTGGCCCTCCCGCAAAAACGAAAACGGAGCCGGCGACTGCCGGCTCCGTCACCCAGGCGGGATGTTATCGTCGGTCAGGCCTTCGCGCCGATCGGCAGGATTTCCTTGCCATGAGCGCCGTTGATCACGCCAGCGGCGCCCAGATAGAACGCGAGCACCGCCGTGATGAGGCCGAGATATCCACCGAACTGGCCAAGCGCGGGAGCCCCGAGAAGGTCATTGAGGCCAAGCAGCACGAAGGTTGCAACCAGGAAGCCGAAGATCAGCTGCAGCGCCTTGTTCAGGGCAAAGGTGCCGATGAACATGACAAAGCTGAAGGCACCCCAGACCAGCAGATACCAGCCGACCATGGGACCCGGCACACCTTTGGCGAAGAATTCGACGAACAGGCCAAAGGACCACCAGAAGGCGCCGTACGAGGTGAACGCCACAAATCCAAAAGTGTTGCCAACTTTCATCTCGCCCAACCCGGCAACGAGCTGTGCCGTGCCGCCGAAAGCGAATGCCATGGCGAGAACCATGCCAAGACCAGCCCCGGGCAGCAGTCCGGCGTTGATCATCGACAGCAGCCATGTGGTGAGCGCGAAACCGAACAGTCCCAGTGGTGCCGGGTTGAAGGTGTTCATGTCATCTCCCTTAGAATTTTTCAGCTGATCATTGGTTGACGGAGGCATCCGCCATCGAGCGTCGCTCCATATTCCAATTACCAGCTTTTCACGTTCAGGCAAACGAACCGCACCCGGATCAAACTCCGGTGCACCGGGACGGATCAGTCACCATGCCCGAAGCCGAGGAAGCCGGCATTCGGATCGGGCCGGCCGGCATCATGCGCGACCTGCCCGGCTGGAGATGCCGGACGGCCCGCAGCCTTGACCATCATTGAGGATTTCGGGATTCCATGAACCTTGGAACGGGTCGGCGCCTTGGTCGCAGGCTGCGCAAAAGACGGCCCTGTCGCGATCGTCGAGGCGGGCACCTCTTCTGCCCGCGCCGACAGCAGCATGAAGGTTATGCGGTTTCGGTTCAGCTCAACCGAAAGTTCGATCGGCGTCTCACCCAGCGCATTGCGGGCCGCAAGATTGGCGCCGCGACTCACCGCAGCACGCGCTTGGGCGTAGTCGCCGTGATTGATCGCCTTGAACAGCAGCGTGGTCGGATCGCCGCCCGCATCGGTGACCGGGCCGGCCGAAATATTGCCGGCCGAAGAGGCGCCTGGCAGTCCGGGCGGGGCTTCGGTTGGCGCTTCATGGCGTGGCTGGGGAATGCCGCCGATTGGCCCCAGGCCATTGCCCGGACCGGCACCGGCCATTTGGGCATTCGCAGGAACGATGCTGATGATGCTGCCAAGCAGGGTCGCAAGTCCGAGACAACGCAGCTTTGATCGAAAGGTCATGGCAGGCAAGGTTCCCTGGCGGACAGTCCGCCTGTCTGGTTGAGGGCACGGACGATACAGTTGACACTCCGATCGCCCCTGTATCGGCTCAGATGTTCCGCGTCCGCCGTCTCTGGCTGGAATACCGACGCGGATAAATGGACTTCGTCATTGACGTGACCCGCAATCTGTCCAGGCCCGACATCAAGCGACGCAACTCGTCCAGATAATACCCGATCAGCGATTCAGAAACCAGAAGCCCGCGTTGAGATAGGTCGCGAACAGGCACCACGCGAGATAAGGCACCATCATCGCCGCGGCGAGACGGCTGATGGGACGGAAGGCGGCAATCGTCGCAACGACCAGTGCATCGAGCGCGCATATGACGACCAGGGCGACATCCGGCCGGTGAAGGCCGAAAAAGACCGGCGACCAGAGAGCATTGGCGGCGAGTTGCCATCCCCAGAGGCTGAGCGCGCGGCGCTGCCGTGTCGGGATGTCCGGGCTGCGCCAGACAACCCACGCCGCGATCGCCATGTCGAGGTAAAGCACCGTCCAGGCAGGGCCGAATACCCAATCCGGCGGCGTGCCCGGCGGATGCGGCAACACGCCATACCAGCTTTGGATGTTCGGAACGGTCACCGATCCGCCGACAGCGCCCGCCAGGAGCGCCAGCGCAAGAAAGCCCAGCAGCGCCCGGATCTGGGCGCTGGACATGCGGTGCCGTTCGGGGCGCTCTGGCAAACGGAAGACACATACTCCTTCAGACATCAAATTAGGCAAAACAGGTGCTGGTGAAAAGGGACGGATTCCGGATTTCCGGACCGGCCACCATGCTCAAACGTCGGGTGCCTTGGCGCCTCGTGCATCGGCCAGGACATCCAACGCCGATGCGCCACCACGCCGCGACATTGCCTCCAGTTGTCGATAGGCTGCAAGCACCGCCACGCCAAGGTCGGTCAATTGCGCGCCGCCACCCGCGACCCCGCCCTTCGCCGCATGGATCAGCGGGGCGCGGAACGTGGCGTTCATCGATTCGGCGAGTTGCCAGGCCCGCTTGTAGCTCATGCCCATACGCCGGCCGGCTGCCGCGATCGAGCCCGTCTCCTGGATGAACGCGAGCAAGTCGGCACGGCCAGGCCCAAGCAAAAGATCCCTACCCTGCACAACGCGAATGCGTAAGCTGAGCGGGGGAATTCCGGTTTCGGTCTCCATCCCTCCGGTTCAAACACAAAACATCATCGATTTCGATATGGCGAATTGACGATATCGCCAATTGAACATATCGATTGCCCGAAGGTGGCACGGTCCGCACAAGGAGACTCCCCAATGATATTGTCCAGAAGAGCGTTCGCGAGGCTCGCAGGCGCTGTCGCACTCGCCCCCATGACGGCGGAGGCTGCCGGCAAGTCCGCCACGATCGCGTATGCGGGCTCGATGGGCCTTTTGATGGACCGCGGCCTGGGCCCCGCATTCCAGACCCAGTCCGGTGACCAGTTCCGCGGCATCGGACGGGGCGCGTTCGGCCTCGCGCATCTCATCGCGGCGAAAACGCTCCAGGTGGACGCGTTCATCTCGATCACGCGCGGCCCGATCGAGATCTTGCAGACAGCGGGGCTGGTCAGCCACGCCGTTCCGGTGGCGAGCACCGCGATGGTGTTGGCATGGTCGCCCCATTCGCGCTTCCACAAGGATTTCGAGGCCGCGGATGCCGGCGCGCACTGGTTCGACATCCTCGAAAAACCCGGTCTGCGCTTCGGCCGCACCGACCCGCGCACCGATCCGCAAGGCCGCAACGTGCTGTTCACGTTCGATCTTGCCCAGCGTTACTACCAGAAGCCGGACCTGATCCGGCGCGTGCTCGGCACGCCGGTGAACCCTGCGCAGATCTTCCCCGAACCCTCCTTGCTCTCGCGGATCGACAGCGGCGCGGTCGACGCCACGATCGGCTATGAAAGTGCAGTGAAGTCGCTCAAGCTGCCGTTTCTTGCCCTGCCCCGACAGATCAATCTCAGCGATCCATCGATGGTGGCAGAATGGTATTCCCGCGCCGCGGTCACGCTCAGGGTGAAGGGCCACAGGCAGACCTTGCACACGCAGCCGCTCGTCTTCTATGCCTGCGTGCCGCGCAACGCCCGGAATCCCGAGGCGGGACGGGCTTTCGTTTCACTGCTGCAAAGCCGCAAGGGACAGGAACTGTTCGCACGATACGGCTACAATCCGCCACTGGGCGGACCGGTCTGACCGGAGCGCTTCCCGGAACCCTGCTGCGCGGCTTCGTGCTGCTGCTGCTGGCGGCGCCATTCGTCGGCCTTTTCATGATGACCGACTGGCGCCATTTCGGCCTCTCCGGGGCCGATGGCAGGTCTCTGATCGTCTCGCTGTCTTATGGGCTCGCGGCTCTGGCCGTCATAGCACTGCTCGGCACGCCGCTGGCCCACTGGCTTGCCGCCGGCAAGGGACGGGCGCGAGATGCCGCGCAACTGTTCCTGCTGCTGCCACTGCTGACCCCGCCGCTCGCCCTCGGCATCCTGCTCGCCGCGTTCTACGGCCCGATCGGTCCGGTGGGCACCCTGCTCGAACGCTTCGGCGGGATCATCACCAACAATCCCCCGGCGCTGCTGATCGCGGGGATCTATGCCGGCCTGCCGACCTTTGTCGTCGCGGCGCGCGGCGCGTTCGCCGAAATTCCCGCCGAACTCGCCGAATCGGCTCTTACCCTCGGCGTGTCCCGCCGACAGATCTTCCGCCATATCACCCTGCCGATGGCGCGCGACGGGCTTGGCGCCGCCCTGGCGCTGGCCTGGGTGCGCGGGGTGGGCGAACTCGGCATCGTGCTGATCTTCGCCTATTTTCCGCAGGGCATGCCCGTGCGCCTTTGGGTGGATCTTGAAGACGGCGGGCTTTCCGCCACGTTCCCGCTGCTCTGGGTGTTCCTGTTCGCCGCCCTGCCATTGCCGCTCTGGCTGCTCCGGCGAGGCTCGAAACGCTGAGGATGACGCTGATGAAACGGCCGGTTCTGCTTGCACTTGCGCTGATGGCCCTGACCAAAACCGCGCGCGCCGACGGATTTTCACTGCACACGACGGCGTTTCGCGATGGCGGGACCATTCCGGCCGCCCAGGTCTTCAACCGCCTCGGCTGTACGGGTAACGATATCAGCCCCGCCCTCGCCTGGAGCGGCGCGCCGGCGGGCACACGCAGCTATGCCGTCACGCTGTTCGATTCCGATGCCCGGCGAGGCAAGGGTTATTGGCACTGGATCGTGGCGAACATTCCGGCGCGCGTCACGTCATTGCCAGAGGGTTCCGGGAGCCGGCGCAACGCGCTGCCGCGCGGCACCGTTCAAGGCAACGGCAGCGGCAACATCCATGGCTACCAGGGCCCCTGCCCGCCCGTCGGCGATCCGCCGCATCACTATCATCTGACGGTCTTCGCTCTGCGGGTCGCCCGGCTGCCGGCAGCGGCGCTGGCGTCCCATGCTGCGCTCCGCCGGGCGCTGGCGCAGGATGCGCTGGCCAGCGCCACGATCACGGGGCTTTACGGCCGCCCGGCCAGGTGACCGGGCGGCTTCAAACCAATCAGAACGCGGCGTCCTCAAATTCCATCATGGTCGCAGCGCCCGACCGGATCGCGGTGAGCAGCGCGCCGGTCTGCGGCAGAAGACGCTCCATGAAGAATTTCGCGGTCTGCACCTTGGCACGGTAGAACTGCGCGCCCTCGCCGTCATCCCCGGCCTTGGGGGCAGCCACCGCAACCATGCGGGCCCAGACGAAGGCGAGCGACGTGAGGCCGAACAGGCGGAGATAGTCGACCGACGCCGCCCCCACCTCGTCGCGATTGGTCATCGCACCTTCCATGATCACGCCGGTCGCTTCCTGCACATGCTCCAGCGCCTGCGACAGCGCGGGCAGGAACTCGGCGAGCGCGTCGTTATCCTGATGCGCCTCGATGAATTCGAGGACCGGATCGAGGAAGCGGGTGAGCAGCCTGCCGCCATCCTGCGGCAGCTTGCGGCCGACGAGGTCGAGCGCCTGGATGCCGTTGGTGCCCTCGTAGAGCATCGCGATCCGCGCATCGCGCACATACTGCTCGATGCCATGGTCGCGGATGTAGCCATGGCCGCCATAGGTCTGCACCGCGAGCGAGGCGATCTCGAAGCCGAGATCGGTGAACATCGCCTTGACCACCGGCGTCATCAACGAGGCGAAATCGTCGGCCACCTGCTTCGCGTCGTCGTCATCCGATTTCTCGAGGATTTCCAGCTCCCGCGCGACCCAGCCGGCCAACGCCCGGCAGCCCTCGATATAGGCGCGGCTGGTCAGCAACATCCGCCGCACATCGGGGTGAACGAGGATCGGGTCCGCCTGCTTCTCCGGCGCCTTGGTGCCGGTGAGCGAGCGGCCCTGGATGCGCTCGCGCGCATAGGCCACGGCGTTCTGATACGCGACCTCGGCGATGCCGAGCCCCTGGATGCCGACGGAGAGGCGCTCGGTGTTCATCATCTTGAACATCGCAGCGAGGCCCTTGTGCGGCTCGCCGACCAGCCAGCCGGTCGCGCCGTCGAAGCTCATCGCGCAGGTGGCGGAGCCGTTCAGCCCCATCTTGTGCTCGATCGCGGTGCACTGCATGCCATTGCGCGGGCCGAGCGTGCCATCCTCGCGCGGCAGGAACTTGGGCACCAGGAACATCGAGATGCCCTTCACCCCGGCCGGCGCATCCGGCAGGCGGGCGAGAACGAGATGGACGATGTTTTCCGCAAGATCGTGCTCGCCGGCGCTGATGAAGATCTTGTTGCCAGTGATGCTGTAGCTGCCATCATCCTTCGGCACCGCCTTGGTGCGGAGCATGCCGAGATCGGTGCCGCAATGCGGCTCGGTCAGGCACATCGTGCCGGTCCATTTCCCGGAGACGATGTTGGGCAGCCACGCCTTCTTCTGCTCTTCCGACCCCGAATGCTTCAGCGCGACATAGGCGCCGTGGCTCAGCCCGGGGTAGAGGCCGAAGGCGACATTGGCGGAGCAGAACATCTCCTCGACCATCATCGCCGCGGTCAGCGGCATGCCCTGCCCGCCATAATCCGGATCGGAGGAAATCGAGGTCCAGCCGCCCTCGCAGAAGGTGCGGTAGGCCTCGCGATAGCCGCTCGGCGTGCGAACCACGCCGTTTTCATAGGTGCAGCCCTCGCGATCGCCCACCTGGTTCAGCGGGAACAGCACCTCCTCGCTGATCTTCGCGGCCTCCTCCAGCACGCTGTCGATCAGTTCGGGGGTGAAATCCGCATTGCCGGGCAGCTCGGCGATGGCGGTGCTGTCATAGAGCTCGTGCAGGACGAAGCGCATGTCCTTAAGCGGCGCCTTGTAGACGGGCATGTCGTATCTCCCTTGTCTCGGTTCAGTTGCGCAGGGGTTTGCCGGTATCCAGGATATGCTTGATCCGCGCCTGGCTTTCCTTGGTGCGGAACAGGGCCATGAAGGCCTCGCGTTCAAGGTCCTTCACCGCGGCGACCGGCACCGGATCGATCATGTCGGTATCGCCGCCGGTGAGCACGCGCGCAAGATGGGACGATACTGTCACGTCATGCGGTGTCGCGACGCCCTTCTTGCGGAATTCCTCAACCGCCATGCCGAGGGCGACGCGTCCGGACGCACCCGGCAATTGCAGCGTTTCCGGCTCGGCCGGCGCATATCCCGCCACCATGGCGAGCGCCCGGGCCTTGGCATCGGCCAGCACGCGCTCGCGGTTCATGGTGATGCCGTCGCCGGGGCGGAGAAATTTCAGCTCCTTCGCCTCGGCGGCGGAGGTCGCCACCTTCGCGGTCGATACCATCTCGAAGACCTTCGCGACGGCGGGCATCGGACCGCGCGGCGCATCCTTCGCGGTCTGCCAGCGCGCCAGCATGGTGGCACAGCCGCCCCAGCCCGGAACCAGGCCAACACCGACCTCGACAAGCCCCATATAGGTTTCGGCATGGGCCTGAACGGCGTCGCAATGCAGCAGGATCTCGCAGCCGCCGCCCAGCGCCCGGCCGGATGGCGCGCCGACCACCGGGAACGGTGCATCGCGCAGCGCCTGCATCGCCTTCTGCCCCTCCTTCACCGTCCCCTCGATCTTGCCCCACATCCGGAGGTTGGCGGCGAAAATGGCGAGGCCGAGATTGGCGCCGACCGAGAAATTCTCCTTGCCAGGCCCGGCGCGCAGGTTCTCGCTGTAGATCACCAGCGCCTTGTGGGATTTCTGCACCAGCGCGACGGTCTTGCCGAGCAGTGCCAGAATGTCGCCATCGATCGAGTTCATGATCGAATGGAACTCGAAGCAGAGCACGCCGTCGCCAATATCCCACACCGAGGCGGATTTGTTCGTGAGCACCGGCTTGCGGCCGCGCTTCGCATCCTCAAGCAGCAGAACGCCGGGGGCGCGCCCGATCGGCCGGTAGCTGCCATCGGGCATGAAGCGCAGCAGGGCGGCGCCGTCCTCGCGGTAGAACGCGCCCTTGCCGAGTTTGGCGAGCAGCGGCGGGGTCGTCTCATCGAGATCGGCGAGATGCGATGCAACCCAGTCAGCGCCAAGCCGGTCGATCAGTTCGAACGGACCGTATTTCCACGTGTAGCCCAGCCGCATCGCGGCATCGACGGCGGCGATGTCGTCACCGATCTCGGGGATCAGCGAGGCCGCATAGGCCAGCACGCGGCCGAGCACGCCCCAGGCATAGCGCCCGTATTTCGACTTCGCACCGACGAGTTGCTTGAGATCCTTCTTCGCGTCCTTGACCTCGGCGATGTCGGGGCGGATGGAGGGCCGCCATTCCAGCCGGCCCTGCGCGGCCGCGGCGAGCGAAAGGGTCTCCCTCACGCGATCCTTGCCGCGCCCGCTGGAGCGGTAAAAGCCGCCCTTCCCTTTCTTGCCGGTATAGCCCTCGGCAATCATCGTCCCGAGGAATGGCGCCTCGCGGTTCATCCTGTGGAAGGCGTCGGTCTTCGGCAGCAGGCGGGCGAGCGAGGCATTGACATGCGGACCGAGATCGATGCCGACCAGATCCATCAGCCCGAACACGCCGGTCGAGGGAAAGCCCATCGGCTTGCCCATGATCGCATCCGCTTCCTCGATCTCGATTCCCATCTCCATCGCGAGGATGAGCGCAGTCTGGATCCAGTAGGTGCCGATGCGGTTGGCAATGAAGCCCGGTGTGTCGCGGCAGGGGATCACCGACTTGCCGAGCACGATATCGCAGAATTCGGTAATGCGGGCGATGGCGTCCGCGCTGGTTGCCGGACCAGTGACCAGTTCGAGGAGCCGCATGTAGCGCGGCGGATTGAAGAAATGGGTGATGACGAAATCCGGCCGGAGACTTTCCGGCATGTCCGTCATCAGTTCCGCAAGCGGGATGGTGGAGGTGTTGGACGAGATCACCGAACCTGGCTTTCGCACCTCCGCGAGGCGCCGATAGAGCGCCTGCTTGATGTCGAGCCGTTCGATCACGGCCTCGACGATCCAGTCGCATTCGGCAAGGGCGGCGAAATCGTCCTCGGTATTGCCGGGCACGATCAGCCGCGCGGCGCGGGAGGACATCAACGGCGCCGGCTGTGTGGTCTTCAGCCGCTCGATCGCCCGCCTCGCGATGGCGTTGCGGTCATCCCCTTCCTTCGGCACGATGTCGAGCAGGCGGACCTTGATGCCGGCATTGGCGATCTGGGCGGCAATCGCTGCCCCCATCACGCCGGCGCCGATGACGGCGACGGATTGGATCGCGCCCATCAGAGCGCCTCCAGAACCGTCGCGATGCCCTGGCCGCCGCCGATGCACTGGGTCGCGAGCGCGAATTTGCCGCCTTCGCGCCGGAGCAGTTGCGCCGCCTTGCCGGTAATGCGGGCGCCCGTTGCCCCGAGCGGATGGCCGAGCGCGATGGCGCCGCCATCGAGATTGACGCGCGCCGGATCGAGGCCGAGTTCGCCGATGCAGGCGAGCGCCTGAGAGGCAAAGGCCTCGTTGAGTTCAACGACGTCGAGCGCGGAAGCCTCGATGCCGGCGCGGGCGAGCGCCTTGCGCGAGGCCGCGACCGGGCCCATGCCCATGATGTCCGGCGCGCAGCCGGCCACCGCGACCGAGCGGATCCGTGCGAGCGGCGCAAGCCCGTGCTTGGCGGCGTAATCCTCCGAGCAGACCAGCACGGCCGAAGCGCCATCGGTCAGCGGCGAGGAGGTTCCGGCAGTGACGCTACCCTCGGCATCAAAGGCAGGCTTCAGCCCCGCCAAACCCTCACGCGAGGCATCGTGGCGGATGCAGCCATCCTCGGACACCGTTGCGCCGGCCAGCGAAATCGGCACGATCTCGTCCGCGAGCTTCCCCGCTTTCTGCGCCGCCGCCGCCTTGACGTGGCTGGCGAGGGCGAATTCCTCCTGCGCATCGCGCGAGATCTGCCAGCGCTTGGCCACGTTCTCGGCCGTCTCGCCCATGCCCATGTAAGCGGCCGGCATCTTGCCATACAGGGTTGGCGACGGCATCGGGTTGAACCCGCCCATCGGCACCCGTGTCATGCTCTCGATGCCGGCGGCGATGAACGCCTCTCCCGCGCCCATCGCGATGGCGCCCGCCGCCATGTGGATCGAATACATCGATGAGCCGCAAAACCGGTTGACCGTGGCGCCGGCAACACTGATCGGCAGGTCCGCCATCAACCCGATCAGGCGGGCCACGTTCAGCCCCTGCTCCGCCTCGGGAAAGGCGCAGCCGACGATCAGGTCCTCGATATCCCCCACCGCGACACCGCTGCGCGCCACGAGTTCCCGGACGACGGCCGCGGCCATCTCGTCGGGCCGGACCCGCGCAAGCCCCCCTTTTCGTGCAAGGGCGAATGGCGAACGTGCATAGGCGGCGATGACGGCGCTGGGCATTGATCTCGGACTCCTGTGCGAGGCTTATTTGGTCGACAGTTTCAGGGCATTTTCCGACTGCCGCTCGATATCGGCCAGCTCGGCCAGGCTCTGCTCGAGTGCCGCGCGCTGTTCCTGAAGCTTGGCGATGCGCTTGCGCACGGCCGCGAGAAGCTGACGCAACTGCGCGTGCTGTGTCGGATCGACGTCGTAGAGATCGAGGTAGTCCTTGATCTCGCGTAACGAAAAACCAAGCCGCTTGCCGCGCAGAATCAGCATCAGCCTGGCACGGTCACGCGAGGTGTAGACCCGGGTGGTTCCAGCGCGGCTGGGATTTACCAACCCCTTGTCTTCGTAGAAGCGGATGGTGCGCGCCGTCACGCCAAGCTGACGGGCCAACTGGCTGACCGAGTAAAGCGCATCCCCCTGCTGGCCGGCAGCCTCGTCCTCACGTTGATGACGTTCATGCAACGCGGCCATAGCCGGTCCAGTGGTAGTTCGTGAGGTCATTGATCGTCCTGTCGAATGATGAACGGCGGTCGCGGACAATACCATGAATGACCCGTTTCCATCTTTAACGATAACCGAATAATCATTACGTATAGGGCATGCTCTATACGATGTCGAGCAATTGTAAGCTGCTCACAAGCAAAAAAACGCCCTCATCCCGGTAAAATTTCGGCCATTCGTGCTACACAGCGCACGATACGATCGCAGAATGAACAATCAGATCACGAAAATGTCAGAATGGCTGGCCGCATGAAAGTTGGCAGCAATTGGCAGGAGAACTGACCATCACATGCATTGCCATCTTGCCGTGAGCGCACGATTCGGTATTGCGCCGCACCAAGCCGCCGCCTTTCTCCGGCCACCCCGCATGACCGGACAATGCGCCTGAGCGGCATGCAAGCATTCGGGAGGCCCGACCTGCGGGCGTCGGGCGAGGCCTGCGGAACCCCGGAAAGGATGGGGCGCTCAACAAAAAACGGGGCCCCGGAGGGCCCCGTCTCATAACCAAACCAGAACGGTAGGTTCAGACCGCCTTGAGGTTGGTAGCGGCTGCCTTGCCGCGTTCCTGAGTGACCTCGTAGGAAATCTTCTGGCCTTCATTGAGGCCCCGCATGCCGGCCGCCTGAACCGCCGTGATGTGAACAAAAACATCCTTGCCGCCATCCTGCGGCACGATAAAGCCGAAGCCCTTCGTGGTGTTAAACCACTTGACAGTGCCGATCGCCATTGTCGCGTCGTCGCTCCTAAGACAGACCCACCGTGCGACCGCCGCACGGCTCCAGAGGGACAACCGGGTTTTGGACGTCTTGGCCGTACGGAAACCCGTCTCGTGCAACAAGGCAAGCCAAAGTCGATTGCACGATTAATGACGCAGAAACCACCGGAACTGTCAACGCGAATAAATTCTCCGACGCCGGTTTTAAGCAAGATTTCGCAAAACAGCCGTTCAAATTCGATAAAACGCATAAGAGCCGCCTGCGATTGCCTTTCCGCACGCAGCGCGGAATAGTCTGGCGAACAAATCACGGGGGGATCGATACATGACGAACGCCACTGTTTTCGAGACGGTTTCGATACAGAAATGTTTTGGCGGCGTGCAAGGCGTCTATCGGCACCAGGCAAAGGCGACCGGATGTTCGATGCGTTTCGCCGTTTTCATGCCGCCTCAGGCTCAAATCGGGAAGGTTCCGGCGCTTTATTACCTGGCTGGCCTGACATGCACGGAAGAAAATTTCACGGTGAAGGCTGGCGCGCAGCGCGTTGCCGCGGAGCTTGGAATCGCCCTGATCGCGCCGGATACTTCGCCGCGCGGCCTTGGCTATCCGGGCGAGTCGGACGCCTATGATTTTGGCGTCGGCGCCGGGTTTTATGTCGATTCTACCGAGACGCCATGGCGGAATGGCTACAGGATGTATTCCTACATCGCGGACGAGCTGCCGGCATTGATCAACGCCGCATTTCCGGTCGATGCCGCTCGGGTCGGCATTTTCGGCCATTCGATGGGCGGCCATGGCGCCCTCACGATCGCACTCAAGAACCCGGAGCGCTATCGGTCCGTTTCAGCATTCGCGCCGATCGTATCGCCGATGCGTTGCCCCTGGGGAGAAAAGGCGCTGACCGGATATCTGGGAGCCGACCGCAAGGCCTGGCGCGATTACGATGCAACCGCGCTGATCGAGGACCGCGGCTGGGGCGGCCCGGCCATCCTGGTTGACCAGGGCACGGCGGATCCATTTCTTGAACGCGAACTCAAACCTGAATTGCTGCGGGAGGCCTGCTCGGCAAGGGGTGTAGCGCTCGAACTCCGCATGCAAGACGGGTACGACCATTCGTATTTCTTTATTTCGACTTTTGTCGAGGATCATCTCAGACATCACGCCCGTCATCTCTGACGGGTGCTGGCCGCCGGGCTTCTGATCAGACGGTCAGTATCCTGCGGAGCAATTCGACGTCCTCGGCGAAATCGGGGTCAGCGTCGATCAGTTCGGTAACCTTCGCCACCGCATGCATAACCGTTGTGTGGTCACGGTTGCCGAACTTCCGGCCGATCTCCGGGAGGCTGCGACTGGTCAGCTGCTTGGCAAGATACATCGCGATCTGCCGCGGGCGGGCGATGTTCCGCGCCCGGCGCGCCGACGACATTTCGCTGATCCTTATATTGTAGTGCTCGGCGACCTGTTTCTGGATTTCCTCAATCGTGATCTTGCGGTCGTAGGCGCGCAGGAGATCGTGCAACACCTCGTGCGCGGTTTCCAGGGTGACCTGACGCTCGAACAGATTGGCATGCGCGATCAGCCGATTCAGCGCGCCCTCGAGTTCCCGGACATTCGCGGTAATCTTTTGCGCAAGGAACTCCATCACCCGGCCGGGCACATTCACCCCCGCGCGGGCAGCCTTCGCCTCGAGGATGGCCAGCCGGAGTTCGTAGGTTGTCGCATGGACATCGGCGACCATGCCGCAGCCAAGCCGGGTGCGGAGCCGATCCTCGATCCCGGACAGGTCGGAAGGCGACTTGTCGGCGGAGACGATGATCTGCTTCCCGGAATCGACCAGCGCGTTGAAAGTATGGAAAAATTCTTCCTGCGTTCCGTCCTTGCCGATCAGGAATTGCAGATCGTCCACCATCAGGACATCGACGCTGCGCAACTCGTTCTTGAACTCGATCGTCGATTGCCGCCTGAGGGCACTGACGAATTTGTGCATGAACTTCTCGGCCGACATGTAAGCGACCGTGACGTTGTCCGAGCGCTGGGAGAGTTCCCATGCGATCGCGTGCATCAGATGGGTCTTGCCGAGCCCGACGCCGCCATACAGGAACAGCGGGTTGAAACCGGGCGTGGCATGTCCATCCGCAACCCGCCTCGCGCAGGCATACGCAAACTCGTTCGGCTTGCCGACCACGAACGTATCGAAAGTGAACCGGGGATCGAGCGGCGCGCTCATGTCCTGCCGGTCCTCGATCTCGCGGCGGGCGGCGGGCGGCTTTGCGGCCGCGCCCTTCACCTCGGCCTCGGCCAGATCGGGCGCGCGCTCGCTCATTCCCACCGGCTTCGTGCGGATATCGACGCGGCGCACCGCGGGATTTTCGGCCTGCCAGAAGGACGTCAGCAAACTGCCATATTCCTTGTTGACCCAGTCGCGCAGGAAGCGCGTGGGCAGCATGACGGTCACCTCATCGCCATCAAGCCCATGCAGAACGGCCTGACGTAGCCAGTTGCGATACTCGACCTCGCCGATCTCTTCCTGCAGGCGTCCCCGGACACGACTCCACTGGCTGGCCAGTTCATCCTGGCCAGCATCGCCGCGCGAACGCCCCGAAGACCGGGCTTCGCCCCCCTGATCCTGCCAAACCTGCGTGCTCAAGTGCCGCTCCCGTCCTGACTTCATCCCTGCACGACCGCATGACCGGCCTGCTATTCGGCCGCAAGAACCCGTATCCGCAATCAATGGTTGAACAAACCATCAAACGGATCAGTCATCGTCATCCATTCGTCATCCTGTGACCTGAAACTAGGCCAAACCCAGCGCCCTGCGCAAGACCCTATCGATTTGATTTTCTGCTGATATAATGTGCATCTTTAAATAATTGCCCATTAAATCAGGAGATTGATGAAGCCATTTGAAATCTGGCCGCATCACTTCCCGATAAAATCGCCAAAACGTCTTGCAATTAACGGTTGCAGTATATGTTGACGCGCTGTTGCGAAATACGATCAGCTAAACAATTCTGATCCGGGCGACAAACGCGTCCGAAAACGACAATTGGTAGACGAGATCAGCGACTTGTTTCATTCGCTGAGCGCATCACCGATTGCCGTTTAAGAGAAACAAGCTCGACTGGGCGAACTAGCCCAGCCAAAGCAATGGCTTGGTTTAAAGCCAATCAAGCGCTGACGATGTGAATTCGTCCGAAACAGACGAAACCCAGGCCCAGCCTCAGACGGGAGCAGAGAGCGCCTTCACGCGCGCCGACAGCCGGGACAGTTTCCGGGACACCGTGTTGGCCTTCAGAACGCCCTTCGTCACCGCACGCTGCAGTTCCGGCTGAGCGACCACGAACGCCGCACGCGCTTCCGCGTGATTACCCGACGCAAGTGCTTCCTCAACCTTCCGGACGAAGCTGTGCACGCGTGACCGGCGAGCCTTGTTGCGCGCAGTGCGAACAATGGTCTGACGGATGCGCTTCTGTGCCGATGCAATATTGGCCATGGACGAAAGATCTCTTCCAGTAAACGGAGCAAAAACCAACAGGCCGCAGCGCATGGTTGCTGCGGCCCGAAATCACGCATGTTGATATCCCCGGTCGGGTTGGGCGTCAAGCAGGGAAACCGCGCAATCCAGCGTCCGCATTCCGCGTGGCCCGATCACGAGGCGGCGGCAGAAACGCCTGCCCCAGCAGGAGCTGGTGAATAGACCGTTATCCGAACCTGCCGCCTCCATAACGACTTATGCCAGCGCGGCGAACGCCCGATCGAGATCGTCGATCAGGTCGGCGACATCCTCGAGCCCGACGGAGAAACGGATCGTCCCCCCGCCAATCCCGAGACGAGCGCGCTCTTCCGCAGGGATTCGAGAGTGGGTCGTGGTTTCCGGATGTGTGACCATCGATTTGGAATCGCCCAGATTATTTGAAATCGCGATCAGATCGAGCGCGTTCATGAAGCGGAATGCCGCTTCCTTGCCGCCCTCAAGCTCGAAGGTCACGAGCGTCCCCCCGGCGCTCATCTGCCGCTTCGCCAGATCAACCTGTGGATGGTCGGCCCGGAACGGATAGAGCGCCCGCCGCACATGACGCTGGCTTGCGAGGTGATCCGCGATGGTCGCCGTCGATCCTGACGCCTGGCCGACGCGAAGCGCCATCGTTTCAAGCCCCTTGAGGATGACCCAGGCGTTGAACGGCGAAATCGCGGGACCGGTATTGCGGGTGAAGGGCTGAAGCGTGTTCTCGATCCAGGCCTTGCTGCCCAGCACGGCACCACCCAGCACACGGCCCTGGCCATCCATGTGCTTGGTGGCCGAGTAGACAACGACATCGGCGCCGAATTCGAGCGGCCGTTGCAGCAGCGGCGTGGCAAACACGTTGTCCACCACCACAATGGCGCCGGCCTTGTGGGCAAGGTCGGCAACGGCGCGCAGATCGATGATCTCAAGCATCGGATTGGACGGTGTTTCGAGCAGGACCAGCGCCGCACCCGGCGCCAGTGCCGCTTCCCAGGCCGCGAGATCGCCTCCATCGACGAACACGCTCTCAATGCCGTAGCGCGGCAGCAAGGTCGAGACGATCCACGAACAGGAGCCGAACAGCGCCCGCGAAGCGACAACCCGGTCCCCGGCCTTCAGATGGGCGAGCAACGCGGCATTGACCGCGGCCATGCCCGTGGCGGTCGCGCGGCAGGCCTCAGCCCCCTCGATCGCGGCAAGCCTTGCCTCAAGCATGCTCACGGTCGGGTTGCCGAAGCGGGAATACTGATAGTGGGCAATCTCGCCTTTGAACGTGGCTTCCGCCTGTTCTGCGCTATCATAGACGAAACCGGAGGTCAGATAGAGCGCTTCGGCGTTCTCTGCGAAATTGGACCGGATCTGGCCTGCATGAACCAGAGTGGTCGCGGGGCGATAATGTCGTTCCTTCATGATCCGTCTATATCCTCCCCGCGTCGGACGGCAAGCCACAAGCCGGCATCCCCCATGCACTGCACGCGACGAAGGTCAGGCCTGGGACAGAGTTCAGATGGCGCGCCGTGCGCCTCCCGCGGGCAATTCCCTTTGCAGCCAGCGATCCAGCATCGGAATGATCCGCTTTGCCGGCCGAAACCCCTCAGTGACGACCACATACCGCCGATCCCGCCCCCTGGCGGCGACCAGGGTCGGGACGCCGGCGATGCCGGATTTCTGTGTCAGCGCGAAATCCTGCCGTGTCTCCACGCCAAGTTCGTCGGAACAGAGCATTTCCCGGAACGACTCCATGCGAAACCCCTGGCGCGCCGCGATTCCGGCCAGCACCACCGGATCCGTCACATCCTCGTTGCAGAGATAAAAAGAACGTTGGATGCTGGCCAGAAGAGTGAGCGCGTCCTCCGCCGAGCGGCGGCGTGCCGCGACGATGGCACGGCACGCCGGCTCCGTATCGTAGACGAAGGCTGAGCGGTCGAAGAATGCGTCATCGAAGGATTGCCCGGATGCTTTCCGCACCCGTTCCCAGTGCGCGGAAGTCAGGCTTTTCGCAGCGGCATCCATGGGGACACGCATTCCCGGCAGAAGGCCACCGACAACGATGCGGATGCCCAGACGGCGAGAATATCGTGCGCGGATCGCATCGATAACCGGCGCGAACCCCCAACACCATGCGCACATAGGATCAATAAAGTAGACGAGGTCGGCTTCATATACCATATGTCACATTATGTGTATCACCCAGCAGCGTCACATGGGTTGTTTTATAATGATCGGTTTATTATAATGGAAACGAAAATGCAATCGAGCTCAAGTGTAACATGCCACGCCCACGCCTCCTGACTGACGATGACGTTCTCGACCGCGCCATTCCGGTCTTCAGACAAAATGGCTACGCGGGAACCTCGCTCAGGGATCTTACCGAAGCGACGGGCCTCAGCGCGGCGGCGCTGTATCACCGGTATGGCGACAAGGACGGCCTGTTCCGCGCAGCGCTCGAGCGGTATGCCGATGACGGGTTGACCCCCGTTCTCGAACAGCTCGCCGAACGCACTGACCCGATCGCCTCGATCGCTGATTTTCTCGGCCTGATCCGAGATCATTCGCGGGACGATCCGCTGCATCTCGGATGCCTCCTGGTGAACACGGCGATGGATGGCGGCCCGCTGTCCCCGGAGGCCCGGACGATCGTCGGGACGCGCCTCGCCGGGGTTCAGCAGTTTTTCCACGAGCGGCTTGAACATGCGAATTCTGCCGGACTTTTGCCGGCCGGCATGAATACCGCGACGCAAGCCGAGTTGCTGCTGGGGACCGTCGTCGCGTTGCGCACCTTCGCGCGGCTCGACCCTGATCCTGGCCGTCTTGACCGCCTGGTCGAGGATGCAGTGAGCCGGCTCAGGAGACCCGCGCCCGCGGCTGCATGAACAGCAGACACCACCCAAAAAAGCCCGCCGACAGTAACCGCCGGACCTGCGGTGTTTGCTGTGCGGCCTGCCGTCAAGGAGACCCTGAATGCGTGAACCCCTGAAACTTTACGATCTCGCCGGCGCCGACGAGCGCGTGCGCTTCAGCCCCAATTGCTGGCGCACCCGTTTCGCGCTGGCGCACAAGGGTCTGCCTTGCGAGACCGTGGTCTGGCGGTTCATGGAGAAAGACGCCATCGCGTTTTCCGGCCAGGGCAAGGTGCCCGTGCTGGTCGACGGCACCCGGAACATTCACGACAGCTGGGCTATCGCGCTTTACCTCGAGGATACCTATCCCGACCGTCCCAGCCTGTTCGGCGGCGCGGTCGGCCGCAGCCTCGTCCGCTTCGTCAACCAGTGGACCAGCGAAGCGGTGCATCCCGCAATCGCGAAAGTGGTGCTGCCGGACCTTGTGGACATCCTGCACGAGGGTGACCGCGACTATTTCCGCTCGACCCGCGAGGCCGCGTTCGGCACCACGGTCGGGGCGCTGCGGGCCGCACGCGAGGAAAATCTCGCCACGCTCCGCGCCACCTTGCGCCCGCTGCGCAGCACGCTGGCGGATCAGCAATTCCTTGCCGGCGACGCGCCGAACTATGCCGACCATGTCGCCTTCAGCGCTTTCCTCTGGGCGCATGCCTCGACCCCGGTAAAGATCCTCGCCGAGGATGACACGCTGCACGCCTGGTGCGACCGCATGTTCGACGCTTATGACGGGCTGGCCCGCGTCCTGCCGGCCGCCGCCTGAACGGGAGGATTTCGATGTCCGCAATCCAGGGTGTCCGCGCCTGCGTGTTCGATGCCTACGGCACGCTGTTCGATTTCGGCTCCGCTGTCGCCCGCTGCCCGGATGTGCCGGAAGACCGCCGCGCGGCGCTGGTGACACTCTGGCGGGACAAGCAGCTGCAATACACGTGGCTGCGCAGCCTGCAGAACCTCTATACCGATTTCGAAACCGTCACCGCCGACGCGCTCGATTTCGCGCTGGAGGCGACCAGCCTCGCCGACCCGAAGCGGCGCGAGGCGTTGCTCGCACTCTACCGCATCGTCTCGGCCTATCCCGAGGTGAAGGCAACGCTGGGCGCCCTCAAGGCAAAGGGCATCGCCACCGCAATTCTCTCGAACGGCACCCCTGCGATGCTCGCCGCCGCCATCGCCCATGCCGGGATCGGCGACGTGCTCGACCATGTGCTGTCGGTCGAGGCGGTGGGCGTGTTCAAGACCGATCAGCGTGTCTACCAGATGGTGCCGGCGCGCCTTGGGGTGGAACGCAAGGAGGTCTGCTTCGTCTCCTCCAATGGCTGGGATGCGTATGGCGCCTCGGCCTTCGGCTTCCGCGTCGCCTGGTGCAACCGCGCGAAACAGCCGGCGGAGCGGCTGCCCGGCGCGCCCGATGCCGTTCTCAGCGATCTCTCCGCCCTGCCCGGCCTGCTCGGCCTCGACTGAACCAGCGCTTGCGCCGCCAGCCCCGGTGGCGCTACAGCTTGATCAGGAATCGGTGGCCCGCAAGGGCTGAAACGGGAACGCAGAAGGGTGGTTTGTCGCCCCGTCTGCGGCTGCCCCCGCAACTGTGAGCGGTGAGGCGCGTTCATCCGGGCCATTGCGAGGGGGCACAGACCCGCCCGCGAGAAGGCCGAGCGCGCTGTTGACCCGCGAGCCAGGAGACCGGCCAGTTCCGAGACCATGCGCGCGCGTCCGGGCGGGGTGAACCGGGAGCGAAGGGTGAAGTCCCGTAGCCTTCGGTCGCCCTTATGGCAGCGCCCGCCCCGCCGGGTGCCGGACCGGAGTTTTTCCATGCGCGACTCCGCGCGATATCGTTTTTTCGTTCCCCTCGCCTTGTGCGGGGCTGTTGCCAATGCACACGCCCAAAACGCGCAGCTGCCCGCCGGCACCGTGCCGATCGAGACGGTTACCGCCTCCTATGTGCGGACGCCCATTGCGGATACCCCGGCATCGGTCACGGTCATCACCGCGGCCGCGCTGCGCCAGCGCGGCGTGACCACCCTCGTCCAGGCGCTCGACACGGTTCCCGGCCTGAACGTGGTGCAACTGGGTGGGCCTGGCGCCCAGACCTCGGTCTTCATCGACGGCACCAATTCCGAAGACGTGCTGGTGCTGCGCGACGGCGTGCCGGTGAATGATCCCTCGGTGGCCAACGGCGCGTTCAATTTCGGCAATGCCGGCATCGGCGATATCGCGCGGATCGTGGTGGTCCGCGGCCCGATGTCCAGCCTCTACGGCTCGGGCGCGATCGGCGGCGTCATCAACCTGATCAGCAAGCGTGGCCATGGCGCACCGCATGTCGATTACGACATCGCCGGGGGCTTTCCCGGCCAGGGCGAAGGCAGCGTTACCCTCTCCGGCCAGAGCGGCAAATTCGATTATGCGATCACAGGTTCGCTCATCGAACAGGCCGGGTTCGACGCGACGGCGCGGCGGCTTGCCGTCTATGCCGCGCATCGCGACCCGTTCCGCTACAAGCTCGGCGCCGTCAATCTCGGCTACACACCCATCGCCGGCACGCGGATCTCGCTGATCGTCCGCGCCCGGCAGACCGGCACCCAGTATCCCGATCTCGGATATCCGATCTTCGACGACCCCTATGAAAACAGCTACGATTCGAATGTTTTCGTCCGCTTCGGCGTGAAATCGCACCTGTTCGACAACCGGCTGACCACCGAACTCGACATCGCCCATATCCAGGACGACCGCCGCTACCTCACCCTGCTCGATCCCGCCGACCCCAACCAGTTCGCCGGCGACAGCGGCTATCGCGGCGACCGCACGGTGATCCAGTGGAACAACGTGATCCGCCTGCCGAATTTTGGCCCGATGACAGACCCGACGCTCGTCGCCGGCATCGAGACCACGCATGATACGGCGATCGAGAACTACAATGCGAGCTTTGGCGGCTTTCCCTACCTCTCCAGCCTCGCCGCCTCGCAATCCATCACCGCGGGGCATGTCGGCGCGCAGGCAACCATCGCACGTCGCCTGTCAGTCCAGGGCGCCATCCGAGGTGACTCGGTCAGCGGCTACGGCACCGTGGTGACGGAGCGCGGCGGTCTCGTGCTGGCCCTGCCCGAAATCGATACGCGGCTGAAGGCCTCGGCGGGCAGCGGCTTTCTTGCCCCCTCGCTCTACGACCTGCACGGCATCGACAGCTACGGCTATCACGGCAACCCGAACCTCCACCCCGAACACTCGGTTGGCTATCGGTTCGGCTTCGAAACCGTGCTGCCCGCCTTCGGCATGCCTGACGCAGTGACGCTGCAGATGAGCTATTTCCACCAGGATATCGCTAACCTGTTCCAGTATACTTCCCTGCCTGATGGCACCAGCACGGAGGAGAACGTCGCTCGCGCCCGGATTCACGGCATCGAGGCTGGCATCGGCTTCGCGCCGACCCGCTGGCTCTCCGGCCGGATCGACTATACGCGCACCATCGCCCGCGATGTCGCGACCCGGACGGCCCTTCTGCGCCGGCCGGATAACGCCGGATCGCTTACCCTCTCGATCCACCCGATCCCGGCGCTGTCGATCGAGCCCGCCATCCGCTATGTCGGCCGCTTCTCGGATTACCTCTACGCCAATTCCGGCTATCCGACTGGCACCGGCCTGGCCCGGCCCGGCACGATCGCCAATCTGGCGGTCAACTACCGCGTCAGCCGGGCCCTCACTCTTTTCGCGATCGGCCGCAACCTGACCAACTCCCCCTTCGAGCCGGCAAACGGTGTGCAAATCCCCGGCCAGAATTTCCTGTTCGGCCTGAGAGGCACGATCGGCGGATGATGTGACAGCTCGGTTCAGGCGGCAGCATAAGACATATTCGTGAAAGACATATGTTGCGATGCACAAAAAACTTGAAACGGGCACCGGAACGGACATATAGTGCATCGCAGCAAACAACACGTTGTTTGCTTTCTTGGACGTTTCCTCCCTAAACTTGGCGGCCTTATGGCCGCCATTTTTTTTGGCCGATCTGCCCACACCCATCCAGAACACTTTCCGATCCTTCCGGATCGGATGCATCGCTCTATCATATCGATAAAAAACATCCTTATCCGATCAGATGGCTCCATCTGATCGGATAAGGGCGCTCTGGCGTGATCCCATCCGGAAAAAACCGCTTGCCTTCGCTTTGGAGCCGGTTACTCTGTGCATGGCAGATATATCACAAAAGCAAGAAGGATGGGACAAATGGCACTTTCAAGGCGCAATGCTCTGCGGGGCGCGGCAGGCACGGTTCTCCTCGCCTCGGCAAGTCCCATCGCCCGGGCGGGCGACAAGGTCTATCACATCGGGATCACCCTGCCGCTGACCGGCGCCGACGCCGAGGCCGCGCATCTGATCCTTCACGGCGCGCAACTCGCGATCAAGCTCGCCAACCAGAGCGGTGAACTCGGCGACATCCGGCTCGAACCGATGGTGCTGAACAACGCGACCGCGACCGCCGGCCAATACGACCCCGCGCAGGCCGCCACCAACGCCCGCAAGCTGGCCGGGACGCACACCGTTCTCGCCAATGTCGGGCCCGAGATGAGCGGCTCCGGCAAGGCGATGGCGCCAATCCTCTCGATGGCGAATCTGGCCACCATCACCCCCTCCTCCACCGCCCCCGACATCACCAGCCCGACCTATGCCGGCGAGTTCGATCCGGGCGGCAAGCCGATCTATTTCCGCACCGTGACGACCGATGCCTATCAGGGCCCGAACATGGCGAATTTCTATGCAGAGGTCCTCAAGGCAAAGAGCGTCTACATCCTCGATGACAGCGGCGCCTATGGCGTCGGCCTCGCCAACGCCTTCGAGGCGCAGGCGAAGAAGAAGGGCATCAAGGTCCTCGGCCGCGACAGGCTGGATCCCAAGGCCGCGGACTATTCCGCCGTGCTGACCAAGATCGCCGCGACCAAGACTGCCTCGCTCTATTATGGCGGCACGATGCAGGCGGGTGTGAAGCTGGTGAAGCAGAGCTACCAGATCATTCCGCACGTCATCAAAGGCGGCGGCGACGGCATATTGAGCCCCGAGATGATGACGGCCGCCGGCTTCCCCGCCGCCGAGGGCTGGTATGGCACCAACGCCTCGCCGCATGTGGTGGACGACCCCAAGCTCGCAAACTGGGTCGCGCTCTATACGAAAACCTACGGCGTGGCACCTGATGACTACGCGATCACCGGCTATGACGCAGCCCTCGTCGCCATCGCCGGCATCAAGACGGGGCAGAAGGCCGGCAAGCCGCTCACCGCCGCAAATGTGCGCGACGCGATCGCGACCGTGCATGTCAACGGCTTGCAGGGGCCGATCAGCTTCGACAAGTATGGCGACATGACCAGCCATGTCGTCGCCGTGTTCCAGTTCCACCATGACAAATCCGCCCCGCTCGGGGACCTGAACAAGCAGATGCGATACGTCGGCGTGGCGCCGCAGAACTGACGCGGCGGCCATGACCGGAACGGCGGTTTTTTTCCAGCAGCTCGTGAACGGGCTGAGCCTGGGGGCGATGTATTCGTTGCTCGCCCTCGGGTTCACGCTCGTCTACGGTATCCTGGAGCTGATCAATTTCGCGCATTTCAACGTGTTCATGGTGGGGGCGTTCGTCGGCCTCATCGTGCTGCAATGGTTCGGCCTGCAGGGCCAGTCGGTGGTGCTGCACGGCGCCCCGCTGGTGCTGTCGCTGCTCGCAGCCCTCGCGGTGACAATGGTGGCCTCCGGGGTGCTCGGCGTCGTGATCGAGCGCTACACCCTGCGGCCAATGCGCAACGTGCGCGGGCCGATGGCGATGATCACCACGATCGGCGTCTCCTATATCCTGTTCAACCTCGTGCTGCTGCTCACCAACGCGCAGGCGCTGAACTACCCCGACCCGATGCCGAGCATCGACTATCATCTCGGTGGGGTGACGATCCGCCTCAAGGCGGTGATCATCTGGATCGTCGCGGCGGTGCTGATGTGGGGGCTCAACCTGTTCGTCAGGCGCTCTCGCCTTGGCAAGGCGATGCGCGCCGTCGCCCAGGACGCCGAAGCCGCGCGGATGATGGGCGTCGAGGTCGATCAGGTGGTGATGATCGCCTTCTTCGCCGGCTCCGCCCTGGCCGGCGCCGCCGGGATGATCTTCGGCCTCTACTACAATTTCACCCAGTACAGCATCGGCTACACGGCGGGGCTGCGCGCCTTCACCGCTGCCGTGCTCGGCGGCATCGGCAACGTGCCGGGGGCGATGGTGGGCGGCCTCCTCATCGGCCTGATCGAGACGATCAGCAGCCAGTACATCGCCACGAAATGGGCCGATGTGATCATCTTCTCGATCCTGATCCTCACGCTGGTCTTCCGCCCGGCCGGCCTGCTCGGCGCGCAGTCGCCCAACCGCTCGTAGGCGGCGATGAAGCGCCTCGCCCTGCTTTCGCCCCGCCAGCGCCAGGCGCTGTTCGCAGCCCTGCTGATGGTGCTCCTGCTGCTGCCCTTCCTTGGCATCGGCCAGGCGAATATCGACGTCGCGGCGAATAGCTGCGCCTATGCGGCGCTGGCGCTCGGCCTCAACATCGTGGTCGGCTTCACCGGCCTGCTCGATCTCGGCTATGCCGCCTTCTTCGCCATCGGCGCCTATGCCTATGGCATCCTGAACTCGTTCCAGCTCCACCCGCACTGGAGTGCCGCCTGGGCGCCGCTCGCCGCGATCGGCTTCGTCGCGAAGCTCGGCGCGGGGGCGGCGGCAACGGTGCATTTCACCTTTCCCTTCTGGCTGATGCTGCCGGCCTCTGCCGTCATCGCCGCCTGTTTCGGCATGGCGTTCGGCGCGCCGACGCTGCGGCTGAAGGGCGACTATCTCGCCATCGTCACCCTCGGCTTCGGCGAGATCGTGCCGATCGTGGCGCGCAACTGGTCCTCGCTCACCAACGGCGCCGAAGGGCTGAACGGCGTCGGCCCGCCGGTGCTGCTCGGCTACCGCTTCGGCATCAACGCGACACCTTATTACTATGTCGGCCTCGGCCTCGTGCTGCTGCTGCTGTTCATCTCGCTGCGCCTGAAACCCTCGCGGATCGGCCGAGCCTGGATGGCAGTGCGCGAGGACGAGATCGCCGCCGGCGCGATGGGCGTGCATACCACGCGGCTGAAACTGCTCGCCTTCGCCATGGGCGCCGGGTTCGCCGGCATGACCGGCACGTTCTACATCGCCAAGCTGCAGACCGCGACGCCGGACATGTTCGATCTGCCGGTCTCGATCATGGTGCTGGTGATGATCGTGCTCGGCGGGCTGGCCAGCGTCTGGGGCGCCATTCTCGGCGCGGTGCTGCTCGAATTGCTGCAGGCCTGGTTCCTGCCCGCCCTGTCTGGCTGGGTGCAGGGGCTCGGCAACGCGATCCACTCGCCCTTCCTGCAGAATCTCCAGCTCACCTCGGCCTCGGAACTGATCTTCGGCATCATCCTCGTGACCATGATGCTCTACCGACGGGACGGGCTCGTTCCGGTCGGCCGGAACGAGGTGCGGCTGAGCTACGAGCAGCAGGACGCCGCCGTCTCCCGCGGTGCGGCCCCGGCCGTGGCCAGGCTGCGCGCCGGGCTCGCCGAGGCCGCCACCGACGCGCGGCCCGCCGTGCTCGAAATCCGCGACCTTACAGTGAAATTCGGCGGATTGACCGCGCTGAAATCGATCTCGCTCGATGTCCCGGCGGGCAGCATCGTCGCCGTGATCGGACCGAATGGCTCGGGCAAATCCACCCTGTTCAACAGCATCACCGGCCTCGTGAAACCCTCCGCCGGCGTGGTGCGATTCGCCGGACGCGATCTGCTGGGCCTGCGGCCGGACCAGGTGCTGCGCGCCGGCGTCGCCCGCACGTTCCAGAACATCCGCCTGTTCCCCAACCTCACGGTGATGGAAAATGTGCTGATCGGCCAGCACAGCCATCTCTCCGCCGGCGCCGCCGGGGCTGTCCTCGGCCTGCCCCGTGTGCGCGCCGAAGAGCGTGAGGCGCGGCAATTCGTGCTCGAATTGCTGGCGATGTTCGGCAACCGCCTGGTGCCGCGGATCGACCAGGGCGTGGCGCAGCTCTCCTACGCCAATCGCCGCCGTGTCGAAATCGCCCGCGCCCTCGCCTCGCGCCCGCGCCTGCTGATGCTCGACGAACCCACGGCGGGGATGAACCCGGCGGAAAGCCTCGAACTCGCCGAACAGATCGCCGCCTTCCGCGATTTCGGCCTCACGATCCTGCTGGTGGAGCACAAGCTCGATGTTGTCACCCGCCTGGCCGACAACGTGATCGTCCTCGACCATGGCGAGAAGCTCGCCGAGGGACGCGCCGAGGAGGTGCGGCGGAACGAGGCGGTGATCGAGGCCTATATCGGCCGGGGCGCGGTCGATGCCTGAGGAAACCCTGCTCGAATTCGCCGGCGTGCACACCCATTATGGCGACCTGCACGTGCTCAAGGGCGTCGATTACACGGTCGCACGAGACGACATCGTGGTGCTGCTCGGCGGCAATGCCAGCGGCAAGTCGACCACGATGAAGACGATCATGGGCACCGTCACCCCCTCGCAAGGCGAAGTGCGCTTCCGCGGCACGCCGATCAACCGGCTCAGCACCTCCGAGCGGGTCAAGCGCGGCATCGCCCCGGTGCTCGAAGCCCGGCGGCTGTTTCCGCGCATGACGGTCTACGAGAATCTCGAAATGGGCGCCTATACGCGCAAGCGCGGCCCAGATTTCGACGAGGATCTCGAACGCGTCTACGAGCTGTTCCCCCGCGTGAAGGAACGCCGCCACCAGCTCGCCGGCACGCTCTCCGGCGGCGAGCAGCAGATGGTCGCGATCGGCCGCGCGCTGATGGCTCGCCCGGCGCTGATCTGCATGGACGAACCCTCGATGGGCCTCTCGCCGCGCTTCGTCGAGATCGTGTTCGGCATCATCCAGACCATCAACCGCCAGGGTGTGGCGATCTTCATGGTCGAGCAGAACGCCCACATGGCGTTGCAGATCGCCAGCCGCGGCTACGTGCTGCAGACCGGCCGCGTCGTGCTCTCAGGCCCCGCCGCCGACCTCGCCGCCAACCCGGCGATCCGCGAGGCCTATCTCGGCGAGCTGCAGGTGGAGGACAACTAGCCCGGCAGCAGCACGTTAGAGCACTTTCCGATCCATCAGGATCGGATGTAGTGCTCTATCATATTGATAAGTCGAGTATCTTTATCCGATCAGATGGTTCCATCTGATCGGATTATGCTCTAACGCCGAAGATCTGCAGGAGCAGAACAACATTGAGCCCGAGGATCACGATGGCGCCGCCGATCGCGGCTATGGCCGTGATGCCTCGTACCGCGAGCGCGCCCATCAGCACGCGCCTCGTGGAAAACCACAGCAATGCCAGCATCGGCACCGGCAGCGCCAGGCTCAGCACCACCTGGCTGAGCACCAGCGCCCGCGTCGGGTTCACGCCGAGGCCGATCACTACGAAGCCGGGGATCATGGTCAGCGCCCGGCGAAGCCAGATCGGGATCGAAAACCCGACAAACCCCTGCATCACCATCTGCCCCGCCAGCGTGCCCACCACGGAAGACGACACGCCGGAAGCCAGCAGCGAGATCAGGAAGATCACGGCGGCGCCGGCCCCGAGCAGCGGCGAAAGCGTGCGATAGGCCGCGCCGATCTCGGCGATCCCCTGATGCGCCGGGTGGAAGGCGCCGGCAGCCATCGCCACCATCGCCATGTTGACCAGCCCGGCCACCCCGAGCGCCGCGAGCACCTCGATATTGGAATAGCGCACCAGCCGCCGGCGCTGCGCCGCATCCTGCGGCGCGACCCGCGCACCAGACAGGCCGGAATGCAGGAACAGCGCGTGAGGCATCACCGTGGCGCCGACGATGCCGACCGCGATCGTCAGCGCCTCGGCATCCGGCAGGGACGGCAGCACCGTGTGCAGCGCCGCCTGCCGCCAATGCACCGGCACGATCAACAGCTCGGCGAGATAGCAGAGCGCGATGACGCCCACGAGCGCGCCGATCGCCAGTTCCATCGGCCGAAAACCGCGCCGATCGAGGAGCAGGATGCCGTAGGTCACGATCCCGGTAATCGCCATGCCCGCCATCAGCGGCAGATGCGCCAGCAGCGCGATGCCGATGGCACCGCCGAGGAACTCGGCAAGGTCGGTTGCCATGGCGGCGATCTCGCTGACGATCCACATCGGAATGGTCAGCGCCGGCGGCAGAGTGTCGCGGCAGAGTTCGGCGAGGTTCCGCCCGGTGACGATCCCGAGCCGGGCGGACAGGCCCTGGAACAGCATCGCGATCAAGCTGGCGAGCAGCACCACCCAGAGCAGGTCATAGCCGTAGCGTGCGCCGGCCTGGATATTCGTCGCGAAATTGCCGGGGTCCATATAGGCGATCGAGGCAACGACCGCGGGCCCGGCAAAGATCAGCGGGTTGCGCCACCCGGCACGCCCGGCCAGCCGGTCCGCGACGGCGCGTGCCGTCCGTTCGCTCAGCCCTGGCCGGGAAGCAAGGTCGCTCACTGCAATCGAAGCCCACCCATGAAAATGTAGCCTAGGCTATATATGCGGCCGCAATCAAATTTTGAAGATGCCCGATCGCGCGAGCACCCGAACGCAAAATGCCGGCTGGAGGCGAACCCCCGGCCGGCATCGTGTCATCGTTTTCAGGATATTGGTCTGGATCACGCGCGGGCTGCCGTCGGAGCCCGCCGATGCGCCTCATTCGGTCTTGAGGAAGTCGAGCAACTTGTCGATGGCTTCCTGCTTGCCCAGCCCCTCGAGCGCACCATACTCCGCGGCGAGACGGTCGAGCGCCTGCTCGAAAATCTGGCGTTCGGAGAAGCTCTGGTCCGGCTGGCCGGCGTTGCGATGCAGGTCGCGCACCACCTCGGCAATCGCCATCGGATCGCCGGAATTGATCTTCGCCTCGTATTCCTGCGCCCGGCGCGACCACATGGTGCGCTTGACCCGGGCACGGCCCTTGAGGGCGGCGAGCACCTCGTCGAATTGCTTGCGGCTGGAGAGCTTGCGCAGGCCCGCCGTGCGCGCCTTGTTCACCGGAACGCGCAGCGTCATGCGGTTCTCGTCGAAGGTGATGTGGATCAGTTCAAGCTTCTGACCAGCAATCTCCTCGGCGGCGATGCGCTCCACCTTGCCGACCCCATGGGTGGGGTAGACAACGTGATCGCCGGGCTTGAAGGTCTCGGCCTTGGCGATCGCGCGCTGCGGCAGCACGGGACGCGGACCCGGCGGAGGCAGGGCATCGCGTTCGGCTTCGGTGGCTTCAGGTTCAGTCTGGGCGGCATTCGGGCTGGGCATATCGGGCTGTGAGTCCTTCTCGGTCTTGGCCATAGGGGCGTCGACGGCGGTTCTGGCGGCGCGGCGGGGCGGCGCCTTCTCCGGGCGCAATTCAGGTGGTGCCGCAGCCGGTTTGCTGGCCGCCTTCACGCGGACTGCCTTGGCACTGCTGCTGACGTCCGCACCGGCGGATGCCGGATCGGTAGAAGCGGGTCGTTTCATGCTGAACCTCGAAAGCAAAGCGATCGAGGGCGCGTACCGCGCCACTCAAAGGCCGGACGAACACCGGTTCAGCATGGATACCACAAATTTCAGGCCCGGTGAACGCCCGGCCGGGGAACGCTCAATCCTTGTGTGGTTCCGACGATAGCAACTCTGCCTTGCCGGGCCGGTCCTTCCACGCGTCGGCATCCGCCGGCGGGGTGCCTTTCCTGGTGATGTTCGGCCAGACGGTCGCGAGTTCGCGGTTCTTCTCGATCCAGGCAGATGCCTTGGAGTCGGAATCCGGGACGATCGCCTCGGCCGGGCATTCCGGCTCGCATACACCGCAGTCGATGCATTCGTCCGGGTGGATCACCAGCATGTTCTCGCCCGCGTAGAAACAGTCGACCGGACAGACCTCGACGCAGTCCATATACTTGCACTTGATGCAGTTTTCGGTGACCACATAGGTCATCGGGCACTCCTGGGCATGGGATGGATCGAGGGGCGATATGCCCCCAACAGCCGGCCAGCGCAAGGCGGCAGCCTTGCATCAGTCCTCTGCAACAATCTCGTAGAGCCCGCGCGCCTCGGCGGCCGGACCGCGCCGGGCCGCAAGCGTGACCACACGCACGACATGAACGCCCTGCGGCAGGGAGAGGGTCAGCACATCCCCCGGGCGCAGCTTTGCATGCGGCTTTTCGGTGACCTGGCGGTTGATCCTCACCCCTCCCGCGGCGACGAGCCGCGCCGCAACGCCGCGGGTTTTGACGAAGCGCGCATGGAACAGGAACTTGTCGAGTCGCTGCCACGAGGCATCCTCGCCGCCCGCAGGCTCAGGAGGCGACACGCCGCAGCGCGGCCAGAACCGCAAAAGGATGATCAGGGTTCGGCGGCGGCACCGGGCGCGCTGCCTTGCGCGGCGGTGGAGGTGGACCGCGTCTGGGGCGCCGGAGTTCGATCATCGGCGGGCGCGGCGGGCCGAACATGTCCGGTTCCATCGCCTCGCCGGGGATGAGCCGCAGCCCGAGGCCGCGCAGCACCGCGGGCAGATCCTCATGGCCCACGCCCAGCCGCGAGGCGAGCATCTGCGGCGCCGGCGCCGGACGGCGGCGCGCCGCATGGCGCAACTCGCCCGAGAGGCGCTCGGCGATATCGAGCCGGATCGCGCGCGGACCAGCCACCACCCAGCCGAGATAAGCAGCGAGCCCGGCCGGCCAGTCCGGCGCCGGAAGCGAGACGAGGCCGGGCGGCGGCAGATCGGGCAGCGTCCGGCGGTGCCATGCCGACCAGAGGATCGCGCGCAGCGCCGCCGCCCGCGGCTTCAGCAGCGCCGGCATGTAGAGAGCGAAGGCGCCATCCCGCACGCCGATCCGGCGCAGCTTCGCCCGCAACTCGCCTCCCGCACCGCCCGAAGCCAGCACGCCGGCCTGCTCGGCCAGCCGGTGCAGCACGCCGCGCAGCGCCGGATCCGTCTCGGCCGCCTTCGCCGCGCCGAAGAGCGGCGCCAGCCCCTCGGCGATCACGCCATCGACGAAGCGGGCCAGCCGCGCGCGCACCGTCTCGCGCTGCGATCCATCGAGAAACTCGCTGTCGATCACCTCGACCGCCGGCGCCAGCAGCGTGGCGCCGCGCCGCAGCCGGGCGATCGGCGTTCCCTGCCAGGCAATCGCGCCAGCCGGCCCCAATGCAAAATCGGTATCTGCCGCAGCCTCCAGCCGGGCGACGCGGCGCGGCATCTCGCTGGCCAGGGCGCGCCGCGCCGCCCGCAGCACGATCCGCTTGTCCACCCCGCCCACCGAGGCGTCCGGCTCGAAGCGGAACCCCTCGATCCGCCCGACCGGATGCCCCTCGACCACCACATCGCCCGCCCGCGTCACGGCGGACAGCAGTTCGGCGGTCTCGGACTGTTCCAGCCGCCGGGTCAGCCGCGCCGCCCGGCGATCGACGAAACGGGCCATCAGTTTCTCGTGCAGCGCGTCCGAAAGCAGGTCCTCCGCCTCGCGCGCGCGGCCCTGCCAGTGTGCGGCGTCGCGCACCCAATCGGCGCGGGCGGCGATGTAGGCCCAGATCCGGACCTCGGTCAGCCGCTGCATCAGTGTGTCGATATCGCCGTCGGTGCGGCCGAGCCCGCCGATCTGCCCGGCAACCCAGTCCTGCGGCAATACGCCCTCGCGCAGCAGATGGGTGAAGACCCGGGCGCAGAGCCGCGTGTGATGATCGGTGGCGAGCTTGCGGAAATCCGGGATCTGGCACGCTTCCCAGAGCAGCCGCACGGCGCGGCGGCCGCGCGCGGCCTCGCGGATCGCCGGGTCATGCGTCAGCGCCGACAGCACCAGCACGTCCGACGCATCGTTGCCGCGCACGAGACCGGCTCGGTCGGGCGGTGCGAGTAGGCTGCCCAGCAGCGCATCCGGCGAGGCGAAATCCAGTTCCGCGTTCCGCCAGGCGAGCTGTTCCAGCGGCTCGAAGGCATGCGCCTCGACCGCGCCGACCAGTTCCTCGGTCAGCGGCGGGCAGGTGCCGGTGGAGCCGAACGTGCCGTCGCGCATCCCCCGCCCGGCACGGCCGGCGATCTGCGCCACCTCGCTCGCGGTCAGCAGGCGCGGGCGATGCCCGTCGAATTTCGACAGGCCGGCAAAGGCGACATGGTCGACATCCATGTTCAGCCCCATGCCGATCGCATCGGTCGCGACCAGGAAATCGACTTCCTTTTCCTGATACAGCGCCACCTGCGCGTTGCGCGTGCGCGGCGAGAGCCGGCCCATGACCACCGCGCAGCCGCCGCGCCGGGTGCGCACCGCCTCGGCGATCGCGTAAACCTCGGCCGCCGAGAAGGCGACGATGGCCGAGCGTGGCGGCAGGCGGGACAGCTTCGCCGGGCCTGCATGCGACAACTGCGACAGCCGCGGCCGCGTCTCGATCTCGGCCTCGGGCACGAGCCGGCGGAGCAGGCGGCGGATCGTCTCGGCGCCGAGGAACATGGTCTCCACCATGCCGCGTGCGTGCAGCAGCCGGTCGGTGAAGACATGGCCGCGATCGGGATCGGCGCAGAGCTGGATCTCGTCCACCGCGACGAATTCCACTTTCCGGTCCAGCGGCATCGCCTCGACGGTGCAACTGAACCAGCGCGCCTCGGCCGGCACGATCTTTTCCTCGCCGGTGATCAGCGCGACGTGCCGCGCCCCCTTCACGGCGACCATCCGGTCGTAATTCTCGCGCGCGAGCAGGCGAAGCGGAAAGCCGATAATGCCGGAGGAATGGGCCAGCAGCCGTTCGATGGCGAGATGGGTCTTGCCCGTGTTGGTCGGGCCAAGCACCGCCTTCACACGCGGGGCGAATCCGGACATGCACCGAGTGTGGCGCTTCCACCGCCAAATGCAAGGCACGACGACATGCCCGGCGATTGCAGAAGCGCTGCGCCTCCCCTATCTCGCAGGGCGCAATCCGACCCACCCGCAAGGGTTTTTGCCAAGAGGGACTTCTGATGAACACCGCAACCGCGACCGACCGTCCGTTCGACGCCGAAGTGGGCCGCCTGCTCGATCTGGTGGTTCATTCGCTCTATTCCGAACGCGAGATCTTCCTCCGCGAACTCGTCGCCAACGCCGCCGACGCGATCGACCGGCGCCGCTTCCTCGCCCTGTCGGACGAGAGCCTGGCGCTGCCCGAGGGCGCCGCCATCCGCATCAGCATCGACAAGCCGGCGCGCACCATCACCATCGCCGATGACGGCATCGGCATGACCGGGGAAGATTTGGCGAGCCATCTCGGCACCATCGCCCGCTCCGGCACCAGGGCCTTCACCGCCTCCCTTGCCGAGGCCAAACCCGAGGACCGGCCCAACCTGATCGGCCAGTTCGGCGTCGGCTTCTACTCCGCCTTCATGATCGCCGACCGCGTCGAGGTGACATCCCGCCGCGCCGGCACCGACGCCGCGCACAAATGGTCGTCCGACGGCACCGGCGGCTACCGCATCGAGGCCGCCACGCGCGAAATCCCGGGCACCGACATCGTGCTGCACGTCAAGTCCGACGCCGACGAGTTCCTCGAACCGGTCCGCCTCGAGACGATCCTGCGCAAATGGGCCGACCATGTTTCCGTGCCGGTCGAGATCGAGCGCGACGGCAAGTTCCAGAAGGCAAACGAGGGCACCGCGCTCTGGCGCAAGCGCAAGGCCGACATCGAGGAGAAGGACTACACCGATTTCTACCGCCATCTCGGCCACATGTTCGACGAGCCGTGGGCGACCATCCACTGGAGTGCGGAGGGCACGGTCGAGTTCTCCGCCCTGCTCTTCATCCCCGGCCGCTCGCCCTTCCCGGTGACCGAGGATGACCGCGAATCCCATGTCCGCCTGCATGTGAGGCGGATGTTCATCACCGACGACGCGAAGCTCCTCCCCACCTGGCTGCGCTTCGTCGAGGGCGTGGTCGATACCGAGGACCTGCCGCTCAACGTCTCGCGCGAGATGCTGCAATCCACCCCGGTCCTCGCCCGCATCCGCAAGGCGCTGGTCAACCGCGTGCTGGGCGAGCTGAAAACCCGCGCGAAGGAGGCCGAGACCTATCGTGGCTTCATCGAGCAGCACGGCCCGATGCTGAAGGAAGGCATCTACGACGACGCCGACCACCGGAACGACATCGCCGCCCTCGCCCGCTTCCGCAGCACCCACGGCGAGGAACTGACCTCGCTCGACGATTATGTCGCGCGCATGAAAGACGGGCAGAAGGACATCTACTACATCACCGGCGAGGACCCCGCGCGCCTCGCCGCCTCGCCGCAGATCGAGGGCTTGCGGGCGAAGGGCTACGAGGTGCTGCTGCTCTCCGACCAGATCGATTTCTTCTGGCCCGAACGGCTCGGCACCTATGAGGGGCACAAGCTCGTCCATGCCGGCCAGGCCCGCGAGATGTTCGACGCCGCCGAGACGCCGGAACCGCTGAAGGCGCTGATCGACGCGCTCAAATCCGCCCTTGGCGAGCAGGTCGGCGAGGTCCGCGCCTCGACTCGGCTCACCGACAGCCCCGCCGCCCTCGCCGCCGGCGAGGCGCAGCCCGACCTCGCCTTGCAACGCCTGCTGCGCCGCGCCGGCCGACCGAGCTTCGCGCCGCCGCCGGCTCTTGAACTCAACCCCGCGCACCGGCTGATCGAGAGGCTCGTCGCCCGTGCCGCCGCCGGCGAGGCGATGGACGACTGGGCAGCCCTGCTGCTCGACCTCGCCCGCATCCAGGATGGCGAATCCCCGGTCGATCCCGCCCGCTTCGCCCGCCTGGTGGCGGACAGGATGACCGGCACACCCGGCTGAGGCATAGCGGCGCCGGTCTGCCTGGGCCGGCGCCCTCCCCTACCGATCCAGCGCCACAACTCCGGCGGGCGCTTCCCGCCGCACCCGTTCCGCCTCGCGCAGCAGGCGGAGAAAATTGCCGCCCCAGATCTTCTCCAGCGCCGGACGGTCGTAGCCGCGGCGCACCAGTTCCGCCGTCAGCGCCGGGGTTTCCGCCGCGTTCATGTAGCCGGCAACGCCGCCGCCACCATCGAAATCGGTGCCGATGCCGACATGCTCGACCCCGATCCGGCGTACGACATAGTCGACATGATCGGCGATCGCCTCCACCCCGATCTCGGAGGGTTTCGCGCCGCGCTTGAGAAACGCCGAAACCATGGTGATCTGGATCAGCCCGCCGGTTGCGGCGAGCAGGTCGAGCTGCTCGTCGTCGAGATTGCGCGGATGGTCGCAGAGCGTCCGCACGCAGGAATGGGTGGCGATCACCGGGGTGCGCGAGAGCCGCGCGGCCTGCATCATCGTCAATTTCGCGGTGTGGCTGACATCGACGAGAATGCCAAGCTCGTTCATCCGCGCGACAGCAGCCCGCCCAAGTTCCGAAAGCCCGCCATGCAGCACCGCGGTATCGCCGAGCTCGGCGCGCGGAATCGCGGCATCGGCAAGGTCGTTATGGCCGTTATGGGTCATCGTCATGTAGCGCACACCGCGCGCCGCAAATTCATCGAGGGTCGTGAGGTCCCCACCGAGGGCGGCACCATTTTCCACCACAGGGATCACAGCGAACCTGCCGTCCCGATACGCAGCCTCGATAGAATCAGCCGTCACGGCGAGGCTTGTGCCGGGCTGGCGGCCCATGGCCGCAATCGTGTCGAGCATCGCCAGCGCCCGCGTCTTCGACGCGGTGCTGCAAGCCGGGGTTCGGCGCCCCTGCGGGACATAGGCGGCGAAGCAGACCGCCCCGACCCCGCCGCGCAGCGCCTTTGGCAGATCGACGCAACGCGGCCCGTCATGCATGAAATCCGGCCCCTCGGGCCACGGGATATCGACATGCGTGTCGATGACGAGAAGATCGGCGTGATCGTGATGTGTCATGTCCTAACCCTCACCGGAGGCAGGCCATGCGGTCAAGAGCAAGACCGCTCAACCGAGACCGAACAGCCCGTAGAGGCGCAGCATCGGCGGCCAGGCCCGGCCGATGGGAGCATGCAGTGCAAACAACAGGGCGATCAACACCAGCAACACGCCGCCAGAAACGATCCACTGCACCCGTTCGGACGGCCAGAGTTCAACCGATGCGGCAGAGATTTTCCTGGGCTCCACGACCAGGGGGGGATCGGAAACCGGGAGCGGCGAGGGTTCGGGAATCGGCGAGGGTTCCACCACCGGCTCAGCCGCCGGCTCGGCCAGGGCTTTCGCTGCCGCGTCGGGCGCTCCAGTATCGGAAGATCCAGTGTCGGGCGATCCTGTGTCGGCCTCTGCTTCCGCCTCTGCCTCGGCCGCAACGGCGTCCGGCGTGAGATCCCAGACATGCAAGCATGCGGCGCAACGCACGGCTGCTGGCAATCGCGCCGCCATCTCGTCCGGCAGAACGTAAACAGCCTCGCAATTCGGGCATGCGGCGCGCATGACGCGTTTCATGGCAGTTTCGCTCCACCCGCGCAACAGCCGCCATACGGGCCCGATGCCGGTTGATCGTGGCCGGGAGCCGGGGCATTGAAGAGCAATGATCCGCTTCACCCATGTCGGGCTGCGCTATGGCAAATCTCCGGCCACGGACTCCGTTGCGCTCGACGATATCGACTTCGAGATCCCGGAAGGTGGGTTCCGGTGGCTGACCGGCCCTTCGGGCGCCGGCAAGACCAGCCTGCTCAAACTCATGTATCTCGCGCTGCACCCGAGCGAGGGGCGGATCGACCTGTTCGGCACCCCCACCTCGCGGCTCGACCGGCGGGGGACTGCCTTGCTGCGGCGGCGGATCGGCGTCGTCTACCAGGATTTCCGGCTGCTCCAGCATCTCACCGCGTTCGACAACGTCGCCCTGCCGCTACGCCTCGCAAGGCGCAAGGAGGCGCAGGTCCGCGCCGATGTCACCGAACTGCTCCGCTGGGTCGGCCTGTCCGGCCGGCTCGATCACCGGCCGGACGAGATGTCCGGCGGCGAGCAGCAGCGCGTCGCGATCGCGCGCGCGGTGATCGCCAAGCCCTCCCTGCTCGTTGCCGACGAACCTACCGGGAATCTCGATGACGATCAGGCGGAGCGGCTGATGCATCTCATTCGCTCGCTGAACCGTCTCGGCACCACGGTCATCGTCGCAACCCACAATCTGGGCCTGGTTGCCCGCCACCCGGCGCCGATGATCGAACTGCAGGACGGAAGGATGACATGGCATGGCTAGGCACCGCCACGCCTCGCGCGCCGACCGGATCGGCCTGCGCGCCGCGATGGCGGACCGGCTGCTGCCCTTCGTGGTGGCGGCGATGTCCTTCCTCGCGGCGTTGGCGCTTGCCGGCAGCATTGCCGCCGGCACGCTCGCCACCCACTGGCTCAGCGGCGCGCAGAACCTCCTGACGGTCGAGGTCGGCTCTCCTGCGGCCCCCGCCGCCAGCGGGAACACCTCGCGGATCGATGCCGTGCTGCAGCAGATGAAAGCCATGCCCGGGTTGGCCGACGCGCGCCGGCTTTCCGATTCGGAATTGGCGGATGTGCTGAAACCCTGGCTCGGCTCGGCTGCAACCGGAGCCAGCCTGCCGATTGCGCTGCCAGCGGTAATCGTCGTCCATGCAGGTGCGGGATCGGTCGACACCGCAACGCTCGCGACCGCCCTCGACAAGACCGCGCCGGGAACGCTCGTCGATTCCGGATCGCGGTGGGCAGGCCGGATCGCGGAACTGACCGATAGTATCCGCGCCTCTGCGGCGGCGGTCCTTGTGATCGTGGCGCTGGTCGCGGCCTCGGTGGTCGCGGTCGCGGTGCGGGCGGGCCTTGCCCAACGGCGGGAAGCGATCGAGATCATCCATGGGCTCGGTGCGCTGGATTCCGACATCGCCAACCAGTTCGCAGGGCGCGCCATGCGTCTCGCCGGGCTGGGCGGGCTGATCGGCGGACTTGCCGCGCCGCCCGTGCTGGCCTGGGTCGGCCATCTTGCCGCCGGCCTCATGATCGCCCCGACATCCGCGTCCGGCGGGCTTTCGCTGATCGCGGGACTGCCGCCGTTGCTGGTGGCGACGCCGCCGATCTTCACTCTTGCCGCCGCGGCGATCGGCTGGATCGCAGCACAGGTAACCGTCCGCGGCTGGCTTCGGCAACTGACGTGAAGCCGGCCGATGACATCGGGATCGGGCGGCACCGCAGGCCGGCACGCCGGCGGTCCGGCCGCCTGCGCTGGGCGCTTGGCATCGTGCTGGCGTTGCTGCTGGTCTGGATGGGCAGCTTCGGCTGGTTCCTCAATCTGATCGCCACCGAACACGCGCAAAACCCGATGCCGCACGCGGACGGCATCGTCGTGCTCACCGGTGGCGCCGAAAGGGTGAAGGCCGGGCTGGAACTGCTCATGGCCGGCGCGGCGCCGCGGCTGCTGATCTCCGGCGCCGGCGAAGGAACGTTTCTGGGCGACTTCACGGTCAGGGACGGGATCGATGCGAACTCCAAGGCCGCCGACATCGACATCGGCCACTCAGCCGCCAGCACAAAGGGCAATGCGCGCGAAACCGCGGCCTGGGCGAAGCGGTATCATGTCGCCTCGCTCATCGTCGTCACGGCCGATTATCACATGCCGCGCGCAATGATCGACCTTCAACGCGCCATGCCGGACGTCAGGCTTGTGCCCGAACCCGTCCGTCCGCCCGCGATGACCCATCCCAGCCAGCCGCACATTCTGAAAATCCTGATGGCCGAGTTCATCAAGTATATCGCCGTGCGGCTGCATCTGGACGGCATCGCGGCACATCGAATCGAGGCGCATGGCTGATGTTTCTGCTGGGATCGCTCTTGTTTCATGCCTTCATAGTGGTTTCCGGCCTCACCGCCGGATTGTGGGCAAACCTTTTGCTGCGCATCGCCCCCGAAAAGGTTCTGCCGTTCGGCCAGGCCTGGGCGCGCCTCGCGCTGCGGGCGCTGCGGGCACTCTGCGGGATCGCGATCGTGTATGAGGGGCTGGAAAACATCCCTGAAGGCCCGGTAATCCTCGCCGCCCAGCACCAGTCGGCGCTCGACACCATGATCTGGTTCACCCGACTGCCCAAACCCGCCTACGTGATGAAGCAGGAGCTCAGCCGGATCCCGATTCTGGGGCCGCTTCTGGTTCCCTCCGGCCAGATCCCGCTCGACCGATCCGGCGGGGCAAGGGCGCTACGAGACCTGACCGAACGGGTTCGCGCCGCGGCCGCCAGCGGTCGGCAGATCATCATTTTCCCCGAAGGCACCCGCGTGGCTCCGGGCGAGCGGACCCGATTGCAGCCCGGCATCGTCGCGATCGCCAAGGCGACCGGCTTGCCCGTTCTTCCGGTCTCGACGGATTCTGGCCGTGTGTGGGGCCGCAACTCGATCCGCAAGCATCCTGGCACCGTACATGTCGAGGTGCACCCGCCCCTGCCGACGGGCCTTGACCGCACGGCGATGCTTCAATCTCTGGAAACCATTTTTTATGGTGAGACGCACTGTGGATAACTCTGTGCGCAATTATCGGATGTCTCTGAAAAACGCTGTGAGTAGATTTTCATAAATATATGTTTTACAAAAATTTTCTTCTTATGTTCCGATTGAGCGCCGGATATGGTCACTGATGGGGATAAGCGAACTGGCCAGGGTTTCGATGCTCCCGCCACAGTGGAAGCCAAAAGCCGGAATTGGTAAATTTCGCCGTTTCGCTTATGTGGTCTCGTTATGTGGTTGACGGACTTCAGTACGCTGCTCGGCTCTGCTGCGGGCAGCCCCCCGCTCGAGATCACGACGATCATTCTCGGCACCTTCATTCTTGAGGATGCCGCGACATTGCTTGCCGCAATGCAGGTTGCCGCCGGCGCCGTGTCGCTGCCGATCGCGCTTGGCTCGCTTTATGCCGGCATCGTGCTCGGCGATATCGGGCTCTACTGGCTTGGTCGTCTCTCCGGCCGGCATCCCTGGGCGCACCGGCTGGTGCCCCAGCGCCGGCGGGATATCGGGCGGGATTGGGTCAGCGTGCGGATCATCCCCGTGGTCGTGGTCAGCCGCTTTATCCCGGGCCTGCGGCTGCCCACCTACACGACTTGCGGATTCCTCCGCGCACCATTCCTGGCCTTTGTCGCGGCGGCAATCCTCGCGACGCTCGCCTGGACGAGCCTGCTGTTCTTTGTCAGCCTGAAGCTGGGGGCGCTGATGGTGCATTACCTCGGCCCCTGGCGCTGGGTTGGACTGGCGGTTTTCGTGGTGATCCTGATCATGGTAGGCAGGATTGCCGCACGGTGGCATGCTGACCGCATCGGAAAGGACGCCCTATGAGCGATGTCTCCCCAGCGTCGAGCGTTTCGGCGGGGCCGGCCGGGCGACGGGATGCCAGTCCCGTCTCGTTCTTCGAATTCTGGCCCGGTTTCATCTTCTATGCCCCCGTTGCGTTGTTCTGGCTGTTTCAGGCGATTCGTCACCGCAGCGTGACGCTCCCCGCGCTGACCAATCCCCGCATCGAGGCAGGCGGGATTTGCGGCGAGTCGAAGAACGACATTCTCGACCTGTGCGGCCCCGAGGCGCGGCGCTGGATTGCCCCCTATGTCGGGATCACGACGCCAGCGCATCATGGCGGTGACGTGGCGATGGCCGAAGCCGCCATGCGGGAGGCGGGCCTCGCCTATCCCGTGGTGGTCAAACCGGACATGAGCTGCAATGGCGCAGGGGTTCGCCTCGTTGAGAACGACGCCGCCCTGGCCGCCTATCTCGCCGAATTTCCCCGGGCGACACGCCTTCAGATCCAGGCGCTGGTGCCGCATGAGGGCGAGGCGGGACTGTTCTACATCCGCGAGCCGGGCGCGGCACGCGGGCGGATCACATCGATCACGCTCAAATATGCGCCCGTGGTCATCGGCGACGGCCGGTCGCGCATCCGCGACCTTATCGGCGCGGACGCAAGGCTGAACGCCGTTGCTGATCTGCTGCTCGGCAAGCTCGGAACCGGCGCATCGCGCATACCCGAGGCGGGGGAACGGGTGCGGCTGGTTTTCGTGGGCAATCATTGCCGAGGATCGACCTTCAAGGATGGCCGGCATCTGATCACCCCCGAACTCACCGAGCGCATCGAGACGATCGCGCGCGACATTCCCGATTTCCATTTCGGCCGGTTCGACCTGCGCTACACATCAGCAAGCGCGCTGCGCAGAGGCGAGGGCTTCTCGATTATCGAGGTCAACGGCGCTGGCTCCGAGGCGACCCATATCTGGGACCCGCAAACCACGATCAGGGAAGCCTACCGGGCGCAGTTCTTTCATTACGGTGCCGCATTCAGGATCGGGGCGGCGATGCGTGCGAAGGGTGTGCCGCGTTACGGCACGCTGCGCCTGCTTCGGGCGTGGCGACGGCAGAAGGCCCTCATGGCGCTCTATCCGACCAACGATTGATCTGATTGTACGCGATGAACTCCCTCAGGCTAGGTTCTGGACTCAACTGATCCATGATGTGACGGCGAGGACGAGGCAAATACCAGCGAGGAAATTTCGTGCGGTTTTGTCATATCGTGTGGCGATGG